>NZ_JAJBJD010000151.1 GCF_021811875.1 Candidatus Bandiella numerosa
ACTTTGCCGTCAGCTTCCTTCCGCCAACTCCTCACGAAGTTAACCTTGCCTCAGCTAATGGACAGCTCTATATCAGCCCATGAGGGACTTGAACCCTCTACTCTTACATCATGCACGGCGCACACAACCTCATTTTCCCTCTGTTTTATAAAATTGTTTTATTTTCCTTTAGAATAATTCATTATAGCTAAATTAGGAAAAAAGAGTTGTGCTATATGAAATTAAAAAGATCTTGCAAGCAAAAAGAAATGTTTTTCAATGCTAAATCTATTTGGGATCATGCTTCTCAATCGATAGCTGCTGCCTAATTTTTAAGGGTAAGGGTTGTATTATGATCATATTCCCATTAACTTGACGTTGCCGCTATTTTAAATGCAGCGTCAAGTTAATTTATTTTTCTAGCCATAGTTGCCAGAACAACTTTAAATATTGTTCAATTTATCTGCGGTCTGGGCATTTAAGAACTATAAATTTTTGTTTTTTCAGTTAACTTGAGTGTGCCATAGCGATCAGTATTGTTCATCATATTCAGTATAAACGCAGTTATAAATTGAGCAGTCATCTAATAATTCAGATTGTACAGGATAGGAAGAAAATGCATATCCCTTATTATGATTACCATCTACAGAGCTACCTTGTGGGAAAGGAACGCCTCCGTTTGTCTCAAAAATATATTCAACACCACTTTCTGGATCTCCATTCAACCAGCGCATAACCACATGAGAAATCGATAAATCGTCCGTATCAGCTTTTAAGACAGACTTGGCTTTTATTGTTTTTTGACCAAGATCATTTGGAAAAAACGAATAAACTCCAAGGCCTTTAGCATTAAATCCAGAGGCATCTGAAGTTATATACAAAGATGGACAAACTTGTTCTTTCTGAATATAGGTAGAATCTGGCACAGTACAATCTACCGTTGCGCCACCAGATGGCATAAAATATGGTAACTCTGATTGATAAAATTTGATCTTACCGTTCTTGCCTAGCCATATAGTTTGATAATCATTAAAGTGCTCAACAAATAAACCATTCATTTGCACATCATTCCCAATCACTATAAGGCCGTGCTTACAATAATTTATGTCAAATGGAATCTGAAGTGATTGTTTATCATGATCAGCTCTCCACAACCATAAATTTTCGCCAATAACGCTATCTGAGTTGATCTTAACGCACGCATAAGCAGATGGCGAAGCCTGTGCATCATCTATTCTTGCGATCCGACAATATATATCTTGCAACGTTGTCGGGTTTATTGAAGAACCATGATGCTGCTGACCTACATTAAGTAATATGTTATCAGGGTTAGACGAAGAGCCGTACACCCCAGCATCAAAAGTCATGCCAGCTATATGAGCACCTTCACTTCCTAGATCCATACATTTACCAGAATCACTTTGACATACTAAAGAGGGTAATCCTAATCCTAATACCACCTTGTCGTTTGGTATATTGAGTACACCTTGTATGTTGTATATGCCAGGCATTATTATAAGTCCAGGTGCGCCACCGGCAATTTCCGCATTTATTACTTGTACCTTATCTTTACTAACTATTGTTGGAGATGTATCGTTATCTAGCGATAGAACTACAAAGCTATTTGCATCTTTTTTGCCAGATGCAATCTGTACACTCCAATTGCCTTGGTCAAATATAATTCTTGGAATTTGCAGAATAATATCATCATTAATTTGTGTAAACGGATACCCATCCCATAAATTTTTTGTAGATATGTCTCCATCACCAAATGTTGTACCATGATTATTATGAGATACAATATTCCATACCCCAGCTTGCAACTGTCCAAAATTTGAATTTGCAACGTAGAACTGTTGTTGTGACCCTAGTATTATATTAGAGACATACATCTTACTAATAAAGCCACCACTAGTAAATCCACAATCACCACCAAGGCCCCAATCGCACATTAAAATATCATTACCGATTATTTTAACATCTCTTATAGGCGATGCCTGTGAGACTGCAAAACGCAGTGGCGCGCCAAGCCTAGAGACATCAAGCGTAATATCAGAAATGCTACGCCAAAAATTATCAAGCCCGCCCGGCGCCTTGCAGTTTGCATCTCCAACTTTCTCGCAGTTATTTAGCACGTTGATGCCAGGAGCAATCCGAACGTCTGAGGCCCCATCTGCTACGCCAACAACTTGCGTATAATACCCGAGCTTAAACTGATCTGACATCTCGTAGTTACCACCTGCAACTAATATTGCATACCTTTTATTAGACCATTCATTCGTTTCTCCGTGCCTCATAGTACTTTGAGGGCCACCAATCTGAAAGCCGAGCGAATAAAGAGAGGTACCGTCAGAATCAGAAATAAAGTACGCCCCACTAGGGCAGTTTTCTGGCAAACAATCGGTGGGGATTTTTAATAATTCAGAAAATTTTTTACTTAAAGAAGTTTTTTGTTTAGAAGACATAGAAGAAAGTACAATTTGTTATACTGTTGTAAAAACTATACTGAATTTATAACTGATAACAAGAACTTTGTTGCATAAATAAAGGGATTCCTAAATAACGGAAGCATAAATATTAGATAGCGTATAAATAGGAAAAGTGCTAACCTTTGACCTAAAACAATACAGGTATCAAATGGATTTTGAAATAATAGTAAGAAAAAAAGAAAAAGGCGAGGTAGTATCAG
>NZ_JAJBJD010000029.1 GCF_021811875.1 Candidatus Bandiella numerosa
CTTACTCTTCTCTATACGTTCTTCTGCTTCTCTTACTAAAAATGACATTTTGCCTCCTCTTTCGTATGTACTTATCTTTTCATTCTATCATATATGTTTCTTTCTGCCTATTATGCAATGGTCTTAATAATGAGCTCGGATAATTCTCTTCACATGCAAGTATAATTTCTGCGCCATATTTTTTGCTCTCAGCTATTTCTTTTTTGATAATTTGTTTAGACGGAACTAATTTTCCAATTGGAGATCCACCATTTTTAGCAAGTGTGTCAATATTTTGTAAAGCAGTCTCCGGATCTCCATACATTTTGAGTAGTTGCACAAATGTCTTTGAGCCAACATTTTTAGTCCTTGCAAGCCTAATCCATGAAAATTTAAAATCGTCAGACTTCTTATTATTCAATAACTTAGCAAAATTTTTCAATTCTTTCGTTATATCCAAATTTTGTAGTGTCAAAATTTCTACTCTCCCTGAGCTAAGCTAAAACCAATATTATCATCGTAATTAAATAAATTTATAATCGACACTATGTCAAGATCTAATTCAACTATTTTCTTATATAATATTAGGACGTCATTTTGCGAAATCCTATATTCTTTTTTTGCTTTGAGAAATCTAAATCTGTAGAAATCTACTTCGGCTGTTGTCAATACTTTTGGCCAAATTAATAAGCCTCTATTTGATACCATATGTAATTTTAAAATTTCATCTAGTTTTTGTAATTGAGCGATCAATTGAGGCGTAAATTGAATTTTTATAAATATATCTGTTCCAATTAATTCGCATCTTTCATTATTATTAAGAGTCTCTTTTATTGAAATTCGTTCATTGGCTGCAGGTTGAAATTTACTTATCAGTAAGCTCGGCTTGTTATCAAAATTATCAATAACTGCCTGTGTAAATTCAGAAGTTGAAAGCTTTTTTATACTTTTTTCTGGATTAAACATGTCGGCAGTATGCAACCCTTCTTCGATGGTCTTTAGCCAAGCGTTATAAATCATTTCTGCTTCATGATTTTTTCCCAAATGCTTTAGCATCATTATGGCAGAATTTAACAATCCCGAGGGATTAGCGATATTTTTCCCTGCAATATCTGGTGCTGAACCATGCACTGCTTCGAACATTGCATATTTTTTTCCAATATTTGCACTTCCTGCAAGCCCAACTGAACCAGACACCTCAGAAGCTATGTCTGACATAATATCTCCGTATAAATTGAGAGTAACTATAACATCAAAATTTTCGGGATTATTTGCAAGTTTTGCTGAAGCAATATCCACCAACATATGCTCCGCTTTTATATTTGGATACTCAGGAGCAATTTTAAGAAAAATTTCTTGAAAGCAACCATCGGTAATTTTAAGAATATTACTTTTTGTAACGCAAGTTACCTTGTTGCGTTTATTTATTTTTGCATACTCAAATGCGTATCGAATAATTTTTTCACACCCTGATGTAGAAACCAATTTCATTGCAATCGTTGCGTTTTGAGTAAACCTATATTCTATACCAGAATACAAATCTTCTTCATTTTCACGGATAATAACAACATCCATATTTTTGAATTTACCAATAAATGGATAGTAAGATGAAGAAGGGCGAATATTAGCGAATAGTTCCAATGTTCTTCTAAATGTAACATTCAAACTCTTATAGCCTTTTCCTAAAGGAGTTGTAATTGGAGCTTTTAATAACACTTTATTTCTTTTAATTACCTCCCATACATCATCTGATATTCCTGAGGAAAAACCTTTATTGTAAATTTTTTCACCAATTTCTATAGTTTCTACCTCTAAGCCAGTTTTAGCATGGCTTAAAATCTGCAAAACTGATTCCATAATTTCAGGACCAATTCCGTCCCCGTATGCTACAGTAATTCGATTATTCATCATTTTAAACTCCTATAAGTTAAATTTTAAGCGAGATAATTATTAATAATATATTGTGGCTTTAAATAATTTGATACCAAATTTTTTAAATTTTTTAATTTATGATTTGCAAATTTGGCAATATGACTTGCATCTAAAAGAAATTTATCATTAACCTGATCAACATTCCCTACCAAATAAAGCTCTTTTTTAATCTTGCTTATCTCATCTTTTGTAATTATTTTGATTGGAGACGTATTGATTTTATTATAAAATTCCTGAAAATAGTATTTTTCTACTCCTGCCTCAAGTAAAACACCAATATTCTTTTCTTTATGATTAAAAGCAATTGTAGCTAGATTGCATATAGGCAATAACGGCACTTTTAAAGCAAAATGTAATGCGTTACCAACGCATATACCAACTCTGAGTCCAGTGAATTTACCTGGACCAATTGCCACCGCAATATAATTTAAATCGCTAAAACTTAATTTTAAATCGCTCATAGCTCCCTCTATCATCAAGTTAAGTGTTTCTGCTTGCTTATTTACTTTCTCATTATTTTTAAAATACATTACCTTATCATTTTCAGATATGGCTATAGATGCATATAAATATGACGTATCAAGTGTCAGTCCAATCATATAGTATAAAAATATTTAAAAAATTGTAAGCTAAACAATATGAAAATGCAAATTCTTAAAATATTCCTGGCAATCTCATAAATCGAAATTTGATAAATTCTAATTGATCTCCAATCATATTGAGAAATAAAAGAAATTTGTTGAAACTATTCATACTTTATCTATACTGCAACTGAGTAATGCTATACACAAATAAAATTCAAGCTTATGGACAAAGAAAAGGCATTAGAAGCTGCATTAAGTCAGATAGAGAAAGCGTACGGGAAAGGCGCTATTATGAAACTTGGCGAAATGGAGGCTCAAAACATTGAATCAATACCATCAGGTTCGTTGGGTTTAGATATTGCCTTAGGAGTAGGAGGCTATCCAAAAGGAAGAGTTATTGAAATTTATGGTCCAGAAAGCTCAGGAAAAACGACATTAACACTTCATGCAATTGCTGAATGCCAAAAAAAGGGTGGGACATGCGCTTTTATTGACGCAGAACATGCTTTTGATAGGATTTATGCGAAAAAATTAGGAGTTGATGTAGATAAGTTAATTTTATCACAACCAGATTCCGGTGAGCAAGCGCTTGAGATAACTGATACGTTGGTCAGATCAGGAGCATTTGACATGGTTATAATAGATAGCGTTGCAGCATTAGTACCTAAAGCAGAAATTGAAGGAGAAATGGGTGATAGTCATGTGGGATTACAAGCAAGATTGATGAGTCAAGCGCTTCGCAAATTAACTTCTAGTGTTTCCAAAACAAACACCATACTGTTTTTTATTAATCAAATTAGAATGAAAATTGGTATAATGTTTGGAAGTCCTGAAACAACTTCTGGGGGGAATGCGTTAAAATTCTATTCTTCTATAAGACTTGACATAAGGCGTATTGGCTCCATAAAGGAAAAGGATGCAGTTATAGGTAATCAGACTAGAGTAAAGATTGTAAAAAATAAAGTTGCACCTCCCTTTAAGGTCGTAGAATTTGATATTATGTATGGTGGAGGAATTTCAAAAGAAGGTGAGCTCATTGATATTGGGGTTACTGTAGATGTAATTAACAAATCAGGCTCATGGTATGCATATAAAGATCAAAAAATTGGACAAGGTAAGGAAAATGCCAAGGTATTTTTAAAAGAAAATCCTGAAATATCGCAGGAGATTAAAGATAAGATATTGGAAATTAAGGAGCTTAATCCAGAAAAATTGGATGAGATTTCTATAAGTAACGCAGATTGATGAATAAAGAAAAAGAAGAGTCAAAAAAATATATTTTTCCTTTTGGAAATAATAAAGCCGAAGGAGGGAATCATCTAAAAGGTATTTTAGGTAATAAGGGAGCTGGTCTTGCTGAGATGAGCAAAATGAAGATTCCAGTACCTCCAGGGTTTACAATTTCGTCAAAAATATGCAAAGAATTCACTAATAACTCTAATCAGCTGCCAGAATCATTAAAGGAGCTAATTCTTAGCGCTATGACTCAGCTAGAAAATGCAATTGGATTAAAATTTGGAGATGAGAATAATCCATTGTTGATTTCCGTTAGATCGGGTGCTCAGATATCGATGCCAGGAATGATGGAGACAATCCTTAATTTAGGATTAAATGACACAACAGTAAAAGGACTTGCGAAAATTACAAAAAATCCCAGATTTGCTTATGATTCTTATAGAAGATACATTGAAATGTATAGCCATGTCGTGCTTGGATTAGACAAGTCAAAATTTGAAGCTATCTTACACAATAAAAAGGCTCTTCTTGGCATTAAGAAAGATCAAAATTTAACTGAAGAAAATTTAAAAGATGTCATTGATGAGTATAAGAATTTGGTTAAAAATATTCTAAACAAGGATTTTCCTCAAAACATCACCAATCAACTTTGGAGCGCCATATCGGCAGTTTTTAAATCCTGGAATGTACCGCGTGCTATCAAATATAGAAGTATGAATAATATTCCAAATGATGTTGGAACTGCAGTTAATATCCAAGCGATGGTTTTTGGAAACAAAGGCGAGGATTGCGCCACAGGCGTTGTATTTACAAGAAATCCATCCACTGGTGAAAATGAAATATTTGGAGAATATATTGTTAATGCTCAAGGTGAGGACATAGTATCTGGTGCGATTACTCCTAGCCCAATAAATATAAAATCTAAAGAGCAGTGCTTTGGGGATGAAAAATCACTTGAAGAATTAATGCCAAAGGCTTATCAGGAACTAAAAACCATTCTTCATAAGCTTGAGTTACATTATAAAGACATGCAGGATGTCGAATTTACGATAGAAAACGGTAAATGTTGGATATTACAAACTAGATCTGCTAAAAGAACGGCGCATGCCACTATAAAAATAGCGGTAGATATGATGCAGGAAGGTATATTAACTAAACAACAAGCCCTAGATAATATAGAGCCAGAAATAGTTGAAAAAGTTTTACATCCAAGTATTGATCCAAGGGCCGTAAAAATATTCCTTAGTAAAGGATTACCTGCTTCACCCGGTGCAGCATTTGGTAAAATTGCTCTTTCTTCAAGTAAAGCGGAGATAATGGCCAGGCATGGTGAAGTTATTTTAGTAAGAAATGAAACCAATCCAGAAGATATTGGTGGTATAGGAGCTTCTTCTGGTATATTAACAGCTCGTGGAGGTATGACTTCTCATGCAGCTGTAGTAGCACGAGGTATGGGTAAACCATGTGTTACAGGTGCATTCGAAGTAATGGTTGATAATGAGAAGAGTACTGTAAAAATTAATAATACGATCCTTAAAGAAGGAGAGCTCATTACAATCAATGGCTCAAGCGGTGAAATTTTTTTAGGTAAAGTAGGTACCATACAAACTAAATTAGACAAAAGCTTTGAAAATTTGATTGAAATAGCAGAAGAATTTGCACTTTTAAAAGTTATGGCAAATGCTGAAACAATAAAAGACGCAAAAGTTGCTAAAAATTTTAACGCTTGTGGAATAGGTCTTTGTAGAACCGAGCATATGTTTTTCCAAGAGGATAGAATTAACATTTTTAGAGAAATGATCCTCTCCCAAAATTTGGAAGAACGCTCAAAAATTCTCAACCAGTTACTGTTTTATCAAGAAGAAGATTTTTACCAACTATTTAAAATTATGAGTGGATTGCCAGTAACTATTAGATTACTAGATCCACCACTTCATGAATTTTTTCCACAAAATGATGAAGATGAACTGGGGCATATGAGCCAATTAATGTCTTTGAATCTTAAAGATATCAAAAATAGGGTCAATTCTCTTAAAGAAGCTAATCCAATGTTAGGCCATAGGGGATGCAGGCTTGCAATTACATATCCTGAAATATACCAGATGCAAGTGAAGGCGATTCTTAGAGCAACTCACAGATGCATTAAAGAAAGCATTGTAACTATTCCAGAAATTATGGTTCCACTGGTAATGAATAAAGCAGAATTTATGATGTTAAAAAGCCTCATTAATGACACAGCTAATACGCTTGAAAAGGAATTAAATACTAAGTTTGTATATAAATTAGGAAGTATGATTGAACTTCCTGCTGCAGTTATCAATGCTGGTGAGATAGCGAGCGAAGCAGATTTTATAAGTTTTGGTACTAATGATCTTACGCAAACATGTCTTGGCATTTCACGAGATGATGCAGGTAAATTTTTAAGAACGTACATGGAAAAGGGTATTTTTTTTGAAGATCCTTTTTCCTCCATTCATGAGCAAACGGTTGGTGAGCTATTAAAAATGGCGGTTATAAGTAGTAAAAAGCACAATCCTGCCATTAAAATTGGAATTTGTGGTGAACATGCTGGAGATCCTGCTTCAATAAAGTTTTTTAATAAATTAAAAATTGATTATATATCCTGCTCCCCTTTCAGGATACCTATTGCCAAGGTATCGGCAGGAAAATATAATGCTAAGGTATAAACATGAGGCTTATTGATAACTATATTAAATTAATATTTTCTTATAAAAATTTTAAGGAATTATTAAATTCATTAGCATTTGCATTTATTTTTGCATTTATTTTTCAAACATTCATATATCAACCCTTTAAAATTCCTTCTGGTTCAATGAAACCAGGATTACAAATCGGTGATTATCTTTTTGTAGAGAAATTTGCTTATGGCTATAACAATAGTTCCCTCTCATTCATGCTCAATAGATTTGATTTGTTTAACGAATCATTCTTTTTTGATACACCTAAAAGAGGTGATGTTATAGTTTTTTTATTGCCAAAAGATAGTAGTATACATTACATAAAAAGGTTGATTGGTCTTCCTGATGATGAAATACAAATTAAAGATGGGCTATTATATATTAACAATGTCGCTGTAAAGAGGGAGCCGAAGGGGCAAAAAATTGATATAGAGCAAAATGTTATTCCATATGTAAAAAATATTTTTGAGGAAACTCTCCCAAATGGAGTGAATTACACAATATACACAGATAATGGTCGGAAAAGCTATCAAAATAACTTTGATCATAATGATACTCCTGTTTACAAAGTTCCAAAGGGACATTATTTTTTTATGGGTGATAATAGAGATAATTCTATAGATAGCAGATTTTTGAAAAAAGTGGGTTATGTTCCAAAAAACAAAATTCTTGGAAAAGCTAAAATATTATTTTGGACATCTGATTTTTCAGTGCTAGACTTTATCACGAAGTTCGAAACAAATAGGGCTTTTAAAATGATTGAATGATGTTTTTTTGTGAAACTAGAACTAGATGATTATAAATTTAAAGATACTAATCTACTCAGAATAGCGTTAACGCATCCTAGTGCTGTTAAGAATAAAATTGAAGAGGTAAGTTACGAAAGAATGGAGTTTTTAGGAGATAGCGTTTTAAATGTCGTGATTGCAGATGTTGTGTATCATAGATTTAACAGCTATTCTGAAGGAGAATTATCGATTATTCTTGCCAATCTAGTTAACTCTAAGACAATAGTTAAAGTAGCTAAAAAGCTTAGTATGGGAGAAAAAATTATTCTTGATAATGGAGAGGAGCAGTGCGGTGGCAGGGAAAATCCCAATAATTTGGAAAATGTTTTAGAGGCTGTTATAGCTGCTATTTATTTAGATAGTGATTTTATTACTATTAAGGATATCGTTAGTAATTGGTGGGCAGAATTTTTTACTGACATAAACAAGTTATTTCAAAAAGATTATAAGTCACAGTTACAAGAATTAATCCAGAAAAGGTATAAAATATTACCAAAATATAAAACAGAAGATAAAGATGGTGAGCCACATGAGCCAATATTTACCATATCAGTATCACTTAAGAATAAATATAAATTTAAGGCTCAAGGGAAAACAAAAAAAGAGGCAGAACAAAAAGCCGCTGAAGAAATGCTAAATTTTATCAATAGTAATAATGAATAAAAAAATAGGATATGCTTGCCTTATTGGAGCTCCTAATTCAGGTAAATCAACACTTCTGAATGCTTTGGTTAATCAAAAAATATCAGCAGTAACGCATAAAGTGCACACCACCAGAGATAATATTAAGGGGATAGTTTCTAAAGATAATACTCAATTAATATTTATAGATACACCTGGATATTTAAAAAATCCAAAATATAAATTAGAAAAATCTATTACAAAAAAATCGCTTCAAGAAATTAAAAACGTTGATTTTATTTGCATCATTGTTGATGTAGCAAAAAAAAATTGTTTAAACAATCCATTAATTGATGTAACTTATTTTAATTCTCAAGATAACTTGATAATTATTTTCAACAAAGTAGATTTGGTAAAGGATAAAAATCAATTACTTCTTCTCGCTCAAGAAGCTAAAGCTAAAGGATTTAATAATATTTTCATGGTTTCAGCCATAAATAATAAAGGTGTAACAGATTTTTTAAATTACTTAATCACCAATTCTCAAGAGGGAGAATGGCACTATAATGAGGATGAAGTCACTGATAGAAGTATTAAGCAAATTGCTGAGGACATAACAATGGAGCAATTGTACAAATTTTTAAATAAAGAAATACCATATAACTTAAAAGTTGAGACAGAATCCTGGAAAGAAACACAAAACGACGTTACCATACACCAAGTCATTACAGTGTTAAAAGATAGCCAAAAAAAGATTATTTTGGGAACGAATGGAGAAAATATTAAGAAAATTAGTATAATTTCCAAAAGAGAAATAGAAAAATTAACTGATAAAAAAATACATTTGTATTTATTTATTAAAGTAAGGGATACTTGGATGGATAAGTTGTAGAGGCACCATTATGTATCTTGAAAATGCTTCTAAGAAATGGACAATGCCGATGTGCGCCGTGCATGATGTAAGAGTAGAGGGTTCAAGTCCCTCATGGGCTGATATAGAGCTGTCCATTAGCTGAGGCAAGGTTAACTTCGTGAGGAGTTGGCGGAAGGAAGCTGACGGCAAAGTAAG
>NZ_JAJBJD010000030.1 GCF_021811875.1 Candidatus Bandiella numerosa
GTGGCCCATATCCAGACCTCCCTAAATCTCCCATCTTTGACCCCACTCTCTTCCAATTAATCACTCCTGCTATTCGCACTAACTTACTCTTCTCTATACGTTCTTCTGCTTCTCTTACTAAAAATGACATTTTGCCTCCTCTTTCGTATGTACTTATCTTTTCATTCTATCATATATGTTTCTTTCTGCCTATTATGCAATGGTCTTTATAAACTTTTTCGGCGATACCAGATTTATTGTTTGGTATTGCCTATTTTGTTGCTATATTATGTTTAGATCAAGAGGCTGGTGCTCTTA
This sequence comes from Candidatus Bandiella numerosa, assembly GCF_021811875.1. GTDB lineage: Bacteria > Pseudomonadota > Alphaproteobacteria > Rickettsiales > Midichloriaceae > Aquirickettsia > Aquirickettsia numerosa_A. Next base: position 298 of record NZ_JAJBJD010000030.1, read on the forward strand.
GCTTTGATGAATAATTTACTATTGATCTAAAAAACATATATTTCTTATGAGGGTGCATTTTGGTACTTTCTAATGAAAATACTAGCCCTTCTATTTTTGGTATTTTTCTTGAATAACTGATATTTTCAAAAGAATGAGTATCTACAATTTTTGAAATTATACCTATATGGCCACCCAAGGAATACTTGTAATTCAGTTTTATGGGATCGTTTTGAATATCATATTCTCTATAAGCAAAGATGTCACCAACTTTAACATCATTAAAATTGTAAATTGGGGTGATGTAATTTGATAAGATAACATGGAACTCTGACTTTTTTTGACTATTATAGCTATCATAAAATTTTTCAATATCTAGAGTTGAAAATTCAGATAGTTTGTTTGGGGCCAAATCCTTTTCTGCACCAATCCATTTTAATATTGATGTGAGGCAATCTTCGGCTCTAAATTTTTTTGATGCAAATCTTTCATCTTCGTTGGAGCCTCCAAAGGCATAGCCATTAGTGAAATATAATAATTCACCTTGTATTGGGCTAAATTTATCTTGGTAAAAATACTTCCAGTTTTTTAATTTAAAATATATTTTATCAAGATTGAGGTTCTTTGGCAGGAGTGTTGTTTGAATATTTGGGCTGAAAGAGATGTTCAATATATTATTCTCAAAGAGAATAGGCTTTAATTGATTTTTCAAAATTAAATGCAAAATGGTAAAATAAAAAATCTTTATATAGTTTAAATATGAATCAAATCCCTTAAATAATATTCTATCTGCAGAATATTTTTCATTTTCTAAATCATTAATTAATTCATCTGAAAATAAATAGTGAGTATAATTTTTGCAAAACTCAAATGTTCCAGATAATAATTCAAAATTTTTATTGTATTTCAAAGGGTAAGTTAAGGGCGCTAATTCATTAGAGAAGCTGAAAATATAGTCGTTTAACTGTAAGCTCGTATGTATATCGGTATTTAAATCCTGTAGTGTGGCGCTGAAAATATCGTAGTGATTTATATTGGAGTTTTTAAGTAAAGTTTTAGTTAAAATAATTGTTTGTTTAACTTCATTAATTGAGAGCAATTTTCTGTTTATTAACTCTTCCCTTGCAATATTCAATATGCTTTTATTGGGCATATCCATTAACTTTTTTAAAAAATAATAAATATATACATATTAAAGATGGCAGGGATAGTAAAGAGGAAACAACAAAAAAATTATTCCACCCAATATTTTCAGCCAAAAACCCTGATGAAGAAGAAATAATTGTTCTTCCTACGGCTGTTATTGAAGTCAAAATTGCATAATAAGTTGCGGCGTATTTATTTTTACTTAGATTGCTTATATATGCAACTATTGCAATGTTACTGATTGAACTTGTTAAATTTTCAAAACCATTTACAACAGCTAGTAGATATAAATTTTTAGGTAAGATATTGATTAACACGAAGGGTAAATTTGAAAGCATTGCTAAAACTTCGGCAAAAAATAAATTAATACCAGGTTTTATTTTTAATGCCAGCCAGCCACCGATTGCCACTCCTGTTAAAGTTCCAATTTGACCTAAGGATTTTACTGCATTTGCTATGTCTATTTTGCTATAACCTGTATCTAACAAAAATGGGGTTGTCATTGCTCCAAGATATGCATCACTTAGTTTGGATAAAGCTACTAGAATTATGATTAAGTAGCAGTTTTTAGTTTTAAAGAACATTTGAAATGGCAGAATAAATGATTGTTGTAACGAGATATTTTTTCTTTCTATATTTTCATCAGGTATTTTTGAAGCCATTATTGTAACTAATGCAGTTGGCACAATGACTAGGCCCATAATTAGAAGAGAAATTTTCCAACTAAATAACTCCGCTAAGTAAAATCCACCAACACCGGAGATAATCATGCCTAATCTATAGCCATAAGTTGTTGATGATGCCCCTAACCCTTGTTCATTTAAATTTAATAACCTTATTCGATATGCGTCTATACATATGTCTTGGGTTGCTGAGAAAAACGCAAGCAAAAAAGATGTCGCAACAAATATTAACATATTTGTTTGTGGGTTTATTCTACCTAAAATAATTATAAAGAGAATTAAGAATATTTGTGATACTAATATCCATGATTTTCTGTGCCCCAAATACTTATCCAGTATTGGTATGTTACAATAATCGATAAGAGGGGACCAAAGAAATTTAAAAGAATAAGGTATTGTAACCAACCCAAGTACTCCTATTGTTTTTAAATCTATGTTATAGTCATGGAGTAGAGCTTTTAATATTGAAGCTGTTATTACAATAGGTAATCCACTGCTGATACCTAAAATAAAAATAGCTAGTATATTTTTAATTAAATTAATTTTTTTTAGCATAAATTTTTTATACACAAGAACACAAGATGTATCATAAAAATACAATTAATACAAAATATTCAAATTATTCATTAAGAAAGCCTGGAATCGAGGTGGATACGATTGTCATTCACTATACACAGTTGGGTTTTAAAGAGTCATATAAGGTTCTTACTCAATCTGGTAAGGTTAGTAGTCATTTTTTAATTAATGAAAAAGGGGATGTGCATCAATTAGTTCCTTTGGACTATAAAGCATGGCATGCTGGCATTAGTTGTTGGAGAGGTAAGAGTGACGTTAATCAAAATTCCATAGGGATTGAAATTGTCAATTGGGGTATGGAGCTAAAATTTTTAAAAGATAGTGTAAGGGTACTGAATGTGCAAAAATTCCGTAACGCTCAATATTTTGCATTAGCAAAACTCATAGATAAAATAAGAAAAATTTATCCCAAAATTACTGATAAAAATATCATTGGTCACAGTGATATTACAGCCAAAACATTAAGGAAAATTGATCCAGGTGTTGCATTTGATTGGAGATTTTTAAACATACTTGGTCATGGCCTATACCACGAAATAGAAGGGGAGAGAGATAATAATGAAGTGATATATAAATTAGGAGATAAAGGTGAGAATATCAAAATTTTACAAACAAGATTACAAAAATTTGGTTATGAGGTGGAGGTTAATGGAATTTTTGATAGATATCTCGCAAATACAATATTTGCGTTTAAATTGCATTACATTCAACACAGTATAAAACGAAACAGTCTGATTGAATACGGAAAATGGTACAAGTATCTTAACTATCTAGTTATTAAATTAAGTAAATAAGCTAGAAAAATTACCCTTTCACTACTTCATTAGACGAAGTTTGTAACGCCTTTTCTTTTTTTATTAAAGCTCTTTTAAGTCTCTTTTTGATCTTTATGGCTTCTAAAGCAAGCTTAGAATTTGGAGTTTTGAGGAGAAATTTATCAAGTCCATGGTTATGTTCAATGGTTCTGATGCTACTTGGCGTAGCTCTAAATTTAACAAAACAACCAAGAATTTCGCTTATAAGCGAATAATTTTGCATATTTGGGAGAAATTTTCTTCTTGTTTTTCGGTTTGAGTGAGAAACATTATTACCCACAGCAACGGATTTATTTACATCAATTTGGCATTTCCTTGTCATCTTAATTCTACTAAAATTAAATTTTGTATGCAACTAATAGCAAATTATATACCAAGTTACAAGCATAATTAACTGACTTTAGATTAAATTTTGTTAATAGCAATTAAATATATGGACTTTTGAGTAAAAGATTCTTATAATGTGCAGCGAATAAATTAATAATTAAAATGATCAATATATCTAAATACTTGCCAATCAGAAAGCAAGAGTTATCTAAATTCATTGTTGTTTCCTTAATGATGGTAATGATTTTGTTCATTTACAGCGTACAGAGAACTGTTAAGGATACAATAGTAGTTAATGAAATGGGTGCTGAATTGCTAAGTGCACTAAAACTTTTTGCAACATTACCAGTTGCAGTTTTGATAATGTTAATTTATACAAAATTGTCCAATGAACTAAATAAAACCACTATTTTTCATATACTTAATATATTCTTCATCTCTTACTTTATTGTTTTCACCTTTGTTATATATCCAAATATTTCAGCTTTTCACTTCGATTCTAGTGAAATAAAAAGTAATTATCCATATTTTAGGTACATAATAACTATAGCAGAAAATTGGGCATACTCATTATACTTTGTATTAGCTGAATTATGGGGTACTGTGATGCTTTCATTGATGTTTTGGCAAACTGCAAATCAGGTATTTAAAATAGATGAGGCTAAAAGATTGTATCCTTTATTTGGCTTGGTTGCACAAATCGGGATGATTATATCAGGAGAGTTGTTAAGATTATTATCAAATAAAACTATTTTTAAAGGTGGATGGGCTGAATCATTAAAATATATAAATTTATCAACTTTATTTGCAGGAGTGGTACTTTCAATATTATTTTTGATATTATCGAATGTACTTGTGTCAAATGAAATTATTAACGCTGAAACGAAAAAGAGTAAGAAAAAGATCGGATTTTTTGAAGGATTGCGACATGTATTTACCTCAAAATATATTGGGTTAATTGCTTTATTAGTCATTTGTTACGGTGTTTCAATAAACATAGTGGAAGGGGTTTGGAAAGCACAAGCTGGAGTCGTTTATACAAATAAACAGGATTATGCTAGATTTATGGCAAATTTACAGACCTATACTGGTCTTGCGAGTATGGTTGCCATGATATGTGGCTCTTATATATTAAGCATTATTTCTTGGAGGACAGCAGCTATATTAACTCCTATTGCTATTTTAATAACTGGTGGAATATTTTTTGTTTTTTCAATATATCAAGTTGAGATTGTTGATTTATTACCGTTCTTAACTTTAGCGCCGGTAGTAATAGCAGTATTTATTGGATTGTTTCAAAACATTTTGGGAAAAGCAACGAAGTATTCATTTTTTGATGCTACGAAGGAAATGGCATATATTCCTCTTAGTGAAGAATTAAAATCAAAGGGTAAGGCTGCGGCTGATGTTGTTGGTGGTAGATTAGGTAAATCAGGAGGGGCCTTGGTACAGCAATTTTTGCTAATGGTTGTGCCTGGCGCTTCGTTGGTATCACTTTCGCCAATTTTATTTGTGGTATTTTTAATTATTATGGTTGTTTGGTTAATTACTGTAAATGTGTTGGCTAAAGAATTTACAAAAGTTTCTAAAATTGAAAATTAGGATAGATGCATAACGTATTATACATCTAGGTATTTTTTAATAACTATAGGGCTATAGCTAAGATAATTAAGTATTTAAATTACGATTGCGTCGTTGTTATTTTAATAATTATGCACTACATAATTATTTATGGTCACAGTGAATTTTTGACAATATTAAGGATTTTTTCTTCTACATTTACATTTTTACCGCTAGCTTGAGCAAAATCAGAGTTTCCACCTCCATTTCCATCAATAATATTAAAGCATTTTTGAAGCAATTCTTTGGCATTATATTTAGGTAATATATCCTTTGACACGCCGATTAAAAGAGAAGTTTTATTGTTAGATTTATCCGTGTTAATTAATACCATAACAGATTTGGTCCTGTTTTTAAGGCCATCATAAATACTTTTGAGGTCTACTTTCTGTTCATTTAATTTAAGTAATAAAATTTTATTATCATTTACACTAATTTCTTCTAGTCTGAGAAGCAGTAATTCATTTTTGTATTGCTCATTAATCTTTGTTAAACTTTTGATTTGATTTTGTAAATTATATACATCGTTAACTATATTTTCTTCTTTACATCTTAGCAATTGCACAATTTCTTCAGTTTTATCAGCTTTGTTTCTAAAATAATCTAGCGCTTTAATACCAGTCAACGCTTCAATTCTTCTAACACCTGCAGAGATTGATTCTTCAGATGATATTGCAAATATCCCTATCTCTCCAGTATAATTTGCATGAGTACCGCCACATAACTCGATTGAATCCCCCATTGAAATAACCCTAACCTCATCGTCATATTTTTCACCAAAAAGTGCCATTGCGCCACATTTTTTTGCATCGTCAATATTCATTAAGTTGGTTGAGATTCTTTTATTTGCAATGATCATGGTGTTCACTAATTTTTCTACTTCAATTAGCTCAATTTTAGTTAAACCTTTGTTGTGTGTAAAATCAAATCTTAATTTTTCATCATTTACTAATGAGCCTTTTTGAACCACATGTTTTCCCAAATTATTTCTTAGAGCAAAATGCAAAAGGTGAGCGGCTGAATGATTAGCTTTAATCTTGTTTCTTAATTCATAATTTATTAATAATTTTACTTCATCTCCCACATTTAATTTTTCTGATAAATGAACGAAATGCCCATGTATTTTTCCTACAAATAGTTTTGTATCATAAATTTTACTATTGTTGATTAAACCCTTATCTCCAATCTGCCCACCACATTCTGCATAAAACGGTGTTTGATCAGTGATAATTACAGCTTTCTCTCCATCATTTGCAAATCCTACTGATTTATCATTTACTATGATTGCTTGAATTTTTCCTACAAAATTAGCATTCTCCTTTCTTATAAATTCGGTACTTCCAAATTTATCATATACATCATACCAAATAGGCGAAATTCCTATTTCTCCACTGCCACTCCAATTAGCTTTAGCTCTAACCTTTTGTTCTTGCATGGCAGTTTCAAAACCTTGATGATCAAGTTGTAAATTTTTTTCTTTCAAAATATCAGCTGTCAAATCGAATGGAAAACCATAAGTGTCGTATAATTTAAATGCTTTTATTCCACTTAAAACTCCATTTTTAGGCAGATGATCTGTCTCCTCATTTAAATACTTTAAGCCATTTTTCAAGGTATTTTTAAAGCGTTCCTCTTCCATATTTAAAGTTGAGATTATCAAATCTTTTGCTTCTAATAATTCAGGGTAGGAGCTTTTCATTTCACTAATAAAAATGGGTGCTATTTTTGACAATAAATTATCATCATACTCTATGTTGTGAACATGCCTCATTGCTCTTCTCATTATTCTTCTTAAAACATATCCTCTACCTTCATTTGATGGTAAAACTCCATCCGCAATTAAAAAACATAAAGAACGAATATGATCAGCTATTACTTTATTAGAAACAATTTTTTGATTATTACCAGTAAGTTCAATTATTGTATTTATTAATTTTTTAAATAAATCCGTATCGTAATTGTCATTTACTCCTTGCATAACAGCGCTAATTCTTTCTAAACCCATCCCTGTGTCTATTGAAGGTTTGGGAAGGTTGATTTGATCGCTAGATTTTAATTTTTCATATTGCATAAAAACTAAATTCCATATTTCAACGTATCTGTCGCCGTTTTCATCTTTTGTTCCTGGAAGTCCTCCAAAATATTTTTCTCCGTGATCATAAAAAATTTCTGAACATGGTCCGCATGGACCTACGTCTCCCATTGACCAAAAATTATCATTTGTTTTAATTTTAATTATTTTATCATCACTGAAGTTACTAATTTTTTTCCATAAGTTCAGTGCTTGAATATCTTCATGATATACTGTAATGTATAGTTTTTTCTTATCTATTTGTAACTCTTTAGTTAAATATTCCCATGCATAAAATATTGCTTTTTCTTTAAAATAATCTCCGAATGAAAAATTACCCAGCATTTCAAAAAATGTATGGTGTCTAGCGGTAAATCCAACATTTTCAAGGTCATTGTGCTTTCCGCCTGCACGAATACATTTTTGAGAAGTGGCAACTCGTGGATATTCTATTTTTTCCTTACCTGTAAATTGATTTTTAAATTGAACCATACCTGAATTGGTGAATAAAAGGGTAGGGTCATTGTGTGGAATCAGAGTAGAGGAAGCTAAAATTTTATGATTATTTTTTTGAAAATAATTTAAAAAAGACTCTCTAATATCATTAAGCAACATTCGCAAATGGTAATAATTTTAGTTAGCCAGAATATAATATAATCTATGTTTTAGGTAAATAAAAAAGCTCAGTAACACTGTAGTCGCTGAACTTTTTTATTAAATTTAATTATTTATAGCTCTTCTTTTGGTTGTTCAGTAACCTCTACCGTACTACAAACTGCTGAAATGACATTTTCAAATAGATCAATAGCAGCTGCAGTTTTATCAGTTTGAAACTGTTTTACTGCTGTGTTACTACTACTTTGCGCGTCACTTACATCTTGCATAATAGCTGTAACCAAACTTTCCTGATCCTTTGCTAATGTAGTTCCTCTATCTACAAAATCTACTAATGCCTTTATATAATCATGTCCTTCGACATCAGCTGAAACAGAACTAAAAGCTTGGACTGCGTCTTTTACAAAAGATTTTAAGTATTCAACGGCATTGCCTTTTAAAGCGTAATCTGCTTCTAGCTTTGTAGAGATCGTCACAGCTAAATCTATAACCTTTGTTGCATTGTTTGTATAATTTTGTGCTTTAAATGCATCTATACAAGGTTTAATTTCCTTAGCTATACCAAAAAATAAGGCCGTTGCATAAATGCAAAGCAAGGAAGATATGCAATAAATGGATTTAAAAAATTAGATTCATATAAAGAAGAACGATAAGTTTGGTATAAAAGCTGATAGAATAATAGGAATTCAAGAAAGTT
>NZ_JAJBJD010000031.1 GCF_021811875.1 Candidatus Bandiella numerosa
TTTCTTGAATTCCTATTATTCTATCAGCTTTTATACCAAACTTATCGTTCTTCTTTATATGAATCTAATTTTTTAAATCCATTTATTGCATATCTTCCTTGCTTTGCATTTATGCAACGGCCTTTAATAGTAAAATTACAATTTAATACTAACAAAGAAAGAAAAATTCTTAATACCCAGGATATACAAAATATAGTTAATGATGTATATAATCAGATGATTAATTGATTATATATTTAAGAATTAAAATGAAAAGTAACAGTACTGTCATTATTATACCAGCACGTTTAGGTGCAATTAGGCTACCCAAAAAGCCCTTGATAGATATTGATGGCACTCCTATGATTATCAGAGTTCATAATCAAGCAGTAAAAGCAAATATTGGTAAAGTCGTGATTGCTGGATGTGATGGTGAGCTTGAAAACCTAATTCGTTCATATAATTTCAACTACGTTCATACGGACCCCAAGCTTGCATCTGGTACAGATAGAGTATATGCTGCGTATCAAAATCTAGGAGAAAAATTTGATAATATTATTAACCTTCAAGGTGACATGCCTCATGTAAACCCAAATACAATTATCAAGGTAAACGATATTTTAAATGATACCAAAAATGCCGATATAGAGATAGCAACTGCAGCAACTAGACTTGATAATGATGACAATATTGCAATTGAAGATATGAATATTGTTAAAGTGATAAAAACTGCTCAAGACATTGCATTATATTTTACTAGGCACTCAATTAAATTAAGTGAAAATTTCAAACATATTGGCATATACGGCTTTAGACCCATATCTCTTAGTAAATTTATATCTTTACCACAATCGATGTTAGAGAAAGATGAGAGGTTAGAACAACTAAGAGCTTTGGAAAATAATATGAAGATTAAGGTTGTGATAACGGAAGACCCTAATATTAGCATTGATACTAAGGAGGATTTATTAAAATCTAAAAAATACCTGCAGGAGTATGAAAAAATCTAAATCTATATCAATTCATATAAGGTCTCTAATTTTTAACATTTTTTTGCCTATTTGGACTATTTTTATTTCAACATTGCTATCGCCATTAATATTTTTTAAAAATCCAAAAATTATGTCTGCTTTAGGAATTAGTTGGTCATATATTACAATATTTGCTTTAAGAATAATTTGTGATATTAAAATTGAAGTTCAGGGAGCCCATAATTTACCAAAATCACCTTACATCATTGCTTGCAAGCATCAATCTGCTTTAGAAACGGCTTTTTTTCAGCAATATTTAAAATTTCCAGTTTATGTTATAAAAAAAGAGTTATTAAAAATACCATTTTATGGGTGGTTTTTGAAACATATGGGGATGATAGCAATTGATAGAAAAGGTGGAATCTCTGCTTTAAAGCAAATGCTACGAGATTGCGAGAAAAATTTAAATCAAAATAGAAGCATTATCATATTTCCAGAAGGCACCAGGGTTATGCCACTTGAATCAGTTGAATACCATGCAGGTATTTTAGCAATAAAAAAGAAATTTCCAAAGACACCAATTATTCCTATCGCACTTAATTCAGGTCTATTTTGGCCAAAAAATTCATGGTTTAAATATCCTGGTACTATGACATTTAAAATATTACCTGAGCTTGATAAAAACCTAGATAATAACAATACTTTGCATGAATTAAAGAAAATTATTGATGAAAATAGCGCTTCATTACTTTAGTAAAAATTCAATATATTAGCTTGAGAGTCAATTAATATCTTGCCTTACACTTTGCTGTATTTTCCACCTCACTTAGTGTTTGCTTTATCAAAAATTGTTCATCACGATAATTGCTATGAATGTAATGAGCAACTTTGCAAGCTTTGTCATAGCTTCCAATCTTTGAAAGGCTTTTTGCTAGCATTGTTAAATTATTTAGCGTTCTTGCCCCCCGATCAAATTGAAAGCCTTTTAGATAATTAACCGCAGCTGCAGTGTAATTTTTTCTTTGATACTGGATTTCCCCTAAATAAAAATATACATTTGAGTTTAAGACACTATTGGGATATGTTTTTATAAATTTCTTAAATTCTAAAATTGTAGCGTCAAAATTTTTATTTTTTAATGACTTTACTATAGTCTGATATTCATCGGTTTCCTTTTTTGAAGCTTGAGCATCCTCAAATTTATTATCAGAATTAGAATTTGCACCTACTGGGCTATCTAATTGAGAATCAATCAAATTTAAAATCTGTTTATTATTATTTTGTTCATCAATTTCACTTTCTAGATTATTTAACTTATCACCCAAATTTTGAACTTTGTTATCTAAATCATTTCTTATAGATTTCAATTCTTTTATTACATATTCCATTTCCTTTCTGAGCAATTTCACCTGTTCTGCAAGCTCATCATCTTGGAGTGTAGTCACAACATTAGGTTTATTTTTTAGATCTTGAAGATTAAAAATGTATTGTTGCAACTTATCTATTTGTTGTTGTTGCATATCATCGATTTGTTGCTTCAGCTCAGTTGCACTTTTTTTATGATTTTCGTCTGTACTCTGCTCAGAAAACGAAAAATCCACAAATGAATTGACAGCACACAAAGCTATAATAAGAGTAGTTAATTTATGCATCCCCACTTAAACCACGAAATTAATTATTCTATTTTTAATATATATTAATTTTTTAATACTGACATTAAATAAATATTTATCAAGTGTTTTGATTGATTTTACCTTGTTTAATGCATCTTCTTTTTCACAATCAAGTGGTAGATCTATAAATGCTCTTGTTTTTCCATTAATCTGAATTGTTACTTTTACTAATTCATTTATTAGTAAATTTTGATTTGCAACTGGCCAATGATCAACATAAACACTACTATTTTTTCCAAGCATTGAATATAATTCTTCAGCAATATGAGGAGTAAAAATTGATAACATTTTGATCAAAATAATTAAGGACTCTTCTGTAATATCATTAGAATAATTATTAGCAAAAAGCTCATTAGTTAATTTTCTAATTTCAGCTATTGCTTTATTAAAAGTAAAATTTTCCAAATTCAACGTTACTGAATGAATGATTTGATGGAGAAATTTTTTAAATTTACTTTCCTTTTCACCATCTATATTAGAGTCTTCTCTTTTATTAATAACAAAATTTTGAACAAATTTATAAAGAGAATTTAAATATCTATAACTTCCCTCAATACCTTCATCAGACCATTCTAGATCTCTAGTTGGTGGAGAATCAGAAAGAAGAAATAATCTTACAGAATCCGCACCGTATTTTTTTATAATATCACTTGGATCTATGGTATTTTTTTTAGATTTACTCATTTTTTCAATACGTCCATCCTGTGCAACTTCATTACTACCCTTTATAATCCATTTATCATCCTTTTTAAAAACTTGATCTGGGCTTAGCCAATTATTACTGGCGTCTTTAAACGTTTTATGACAAATCATCCCTTGCGTTAATAGCCCTACAAATGGCTCATCAATGTCAAAGTATTTACAATCCCTCAAAGCCTTGGTAAAGAAGCGAGCATATAATAAGTGCAAAATTGCATGCTCAATTCCCCCGATATATTGATTTACTGGCAACCATTTTTCCACAATTTTTTTATCAAATGCTATTTGTTTTTCAAGACTACAAAATCTAGCAAAATACCAAGATGATTCAAAAAAAGTATCAAATGTATCTGTTTCTCTATTTGCATCACCGCCACATTTGTGGCACTTTACATTTTTCCATGTTGGATGATTATCGAGAGGATTGCCCTTATTTTTAAATGATATATCTTGAGGTAAGCTAATGGGCAAATGTTCTTTTAACTCTGGAATAACACCACAGTTTTTACAATATATAGTTGGAATAGGACAACCCCAATATCTTTGCCTAGATATACCCCAATCCTTTAGTCTGAACGTGATTTTCGTTTTGCCTATATTATCTAATTTTAATTTTTCTAATATTTTTATTTTTGCATCTTCTGTGGTTAAATTATCTAAAAAATCAGAATTAATAATTTTACCCAAAGTGTCGGTATATGGTAGCAATATTTCTAAATTGTTTGTATTAGCTAATACTTGTAAAATTTCTAAATCATATTTTATTGCAAATTCATAATCTCTTTCGTCGTGAGCTGGGCAACCAAATACAGCTCCAGTGCCATAATCTGATATTACATAATTTGCTATAAACATTGGCAATTTTTTACCTTTAATGTATGGATGATCCACATAATACTCTGTAAAAAAGCCCAATTTTTCAATACATTCATCGATACTTCCTGATTCAGAATCTGATTTACATTGGTTTATAAATTGTGTTTTTTCATCTGAATCTGGAATATTTTTTACAAACTCATGATCATGCGATATACAAATAAAAGTAGCACCAAATATAGTTTCTGGCCTTGTTGAAAAAACTAAAATGCTCTCATTTAGATTATGAACTTTGAAATTAATCTCTGCTCCACTTGATTTTCCAATCCAATTTTTTTGCATAATTTTCACCTTATCAGGCCAATTTGGTAAATTATCCAAATCATTAAGTAACTCATCAGCATATTTGGTTATTTTTAAAAACCATTGTTTTAATTTTTTCTTCTGAATTTTTGCTCCTGATCTCCAGCCCTTACCATCAACAACTTGTTCATTTGCTAAAACTGTGCAATCAATAGGGTCCCAATTTACTATAGATTCTTTTTGATAAGCCAAACCCGCATCTAAAAAATCAATAAACATTGCTTGTTCATGTTTATAATAATCAGGTTGAGAAGTGTTTATTTCCCTGCTCCAGTCATAGGAAAAGCCAAGTGAATTTAATTGCGCTTTCATTCCCTCAATATTTTTTATGGTCCAATCATTCGGATGCAATTTATGTTGAATAGCAGCATTCTCTGCTGGCAATCCAAAAGCATCCCAACCCATAGGGTGTAAAATGTTGAACCCTTGAGCCTTTTTATATCTAGCAATTGCATCTCCAATTGCATAATTTCTCACATGTCCCACATGGATATTTCCAGATGGGTATAAAAACATTTCTAAAACATAATATTTTTCTTTATCACTACTTTCATCCGTTTTATATAATTGAGAATTATCCCAAATTTTTTGCCATTTCTTCTCAATTTTTATGTGATTAAAATTTTCTGTCATTTTTTTTAATAGTTATGTAATTTTGAATAATAATTTATGATAGTGTTTACATCAATTTTTTGTAACCACAGTATTTTATTAATCTTTTATTTCTCCAATTAAGCTGTTTAACCCAGCTTCAGTAATATGCACCTTCTTTATCTCTCCTATAATACTATCATCTGTTTCAACAATAACAGATTGCAAATAGGGCGATTTTCCAATTATTTGCCTGCTATACTTTCCTGCTTTATCAAACATGACATCCATATCTTTCCCTATAAATTGTTTGTTAAATTCTAATTGCTGACTTCTTAATAAATCCTGTAAAATTGCTAGCCTTGCAGATTTAACTTCTTCCGGAACTTGATCTTCAACCATTGATGCAGGCGTACCTGGTCTTGGACTGTATTTGAATGAGTAACACTGTGCATAGCCAACTTGTTTAACTAAATCTAAAGTGTCTTCAAAATCTTTATCGCTTTCTCCTGGATATCCAACAATAAAATCAGAAGAAAAAGCAATGTCTGGCCTATGCTTTCTAAATTTATCAATAATCTGAAAATAAAAATCTCTAGTATGATCTCTATTCATACTTTTCAGTACTTTATCTGAGCCCGATTGTACTGGTAAATGCAAAAATGGCATGAGTTTTTCTTCCTCTGCATGAGCTATAAATAACTCATCGTTTATCATGTCTTTTGGATGTGATGTAGTATATCTTACTCTTTTCAATCCATCAATTTCACAGATTTTCTTTATAAACCACCCTAAATTTCTTATGGTATCGTCTTGATCAATGCCATGAAACGCACTTACATTTTGTCCCAATAAAGTAATCTCCTTTACTCCTTTTGAAATAAGGCCTATTGCCTCTCTGTAAATATCGGGTATTTTCCTAGAATACTCTTTGCCTCTAGTATATGGTACACAACAAAAATGGCAAAATTTATCACAACCCTCTTGTATTGTTAAAAAAGAGGAATGTCTTGGATTCTCTGGAAGGTTGATTTCATCAAATTTACTTTCTTCATCAAAATCCAAATCGATCACCCATTTTTCTTGTCTTTTAAATTTCTCCAATAACTTGGGCAAATTATGATATGATTGTGGGCCAACAACTATATCAACATTTTTGGCTCTTTTAAAAATCTGCTCACCTTCTGCTTGAGCTGTACACCCTGCAACGACAACAGTTGGCTTCGCTCCTAAATTATTTTTTTCGATCTTACCTAATTCAGAATATACTTTTTCTGATGCCTTTTCCCTTATATGGCATGTGTTTAAAATTATTAAATCTGCATTTTTTTCATCATGAATTAATGAGAAGCCATGAGGTTTTAGCAAATTTTCCATCTTCAATGAATCATAAACATTCATCTGGCAACCATATGTCTTAATGTACAAGTTTTTTTTACTTCGCATGACCCTTGGTATTGTTCTGCAATGAAATATACCAGATTATATGCTAAAATCTAGATATAATATTTGAAAAATATTGAAATGCCGAGCAGGGTATCCAATTTTTAATAAAGTTTTTTAGCACGAACAAACTCTTTGCTTTAAATTTTTCTAAAATTTTGTAGAGTGTAGTGTATAGTTAGTAAAAACTTGGTAGAATTATTCACGAGTAAAAAATGGACTTAAAAGCAAATTTAATATCAGAAAAGCTAAAATTAATTAAACCTTCCCCTACACTTGCCGTTACAATGAAAGCAAAGGCACTTAAGGCGGAAGGTAAAGATATAATTGGTTTAGGAGCCGGTGAGCCTGATTTTGATACTCCAGAAAATGTAAAACAAGCAGCCTATGTTGCTATTAAGTCCGGAAAAACAAAATACACGCCCGTAGACGGTATTCCAGAATTAAAAAAATCAATTATAAATAAATTTCAAAAAGAAAACAAACTAAATTATAACCCAGATCAGATTACTGTAGGATGTGGAGCCAAGCATGTAATATACAATATTATAGTTGCAACCATAAACCCAGATGATGAAGTTATTATACCAGCACCATATTGGGTATCCTATCCTGATATGGTATTAATAAATGGTGGCAAGCCAGTAATTGCAAAAACTTTTAGAAGTGAAAATTTTAAACTTACACCTGAGGTTTTGAGAAAAAACATAACAAATAGAACAAAGTTGTTAATTTTAAATTCGCCGAGCAACCCAACTGGGGCATGTTATTCAGAAAATGAATTAAAAGCCTTAGGTGATGTTTTAAATAATTACCCAAATATATACATCATTTCAGATGATATATATGAGCATATTAGATATCAAAATTATCAATACATAAATATTGCAAATATTAATGATGAGCTCAAAAATAGAACGTTTGTTGTTAATGGTGTATCAAAAGCCTACTCTATGACAGGTTGGAGAATTGGCTATGCTGCAGGTGATAAAGATGTAATCAAAGCAGTGGCAAAAATTCAATCTCAAAGTACATCAAACCCCTGTTCTATTAGCCAATATGCATCAGTAGAAGCTTTAAGTGAAAATTCTTATGAATTTATAGAAAAAAGCAAATTAATTTTCAAAGAAAGGCGTGACCTAGTAATCGAAAAACTAAATAAGATATCTGGTATTCAAACTGATATTCCTGATGGGGCGTTTTATATCTTTCCTAGTTGCGAAGAACTGATTGGTAGAAAAACTCCTTCTGGTATGCAAATAAAAAATTGTACCGATTTTGCACAATATTTACTCGAGGAAGTTTTGGTAGCTGTTGTTCCTGGAATCGCTTTTGGTGCCGAAAACTTTTTTAGAATTTCATACGCAACTTCAGATCAAAATCTTCTAGAAGCCTGCAAAAGAATCAAAAAAGCTTGTGAAAAACTTATCTAGAAACGTAAAATCGAAATTTTATATATAAAGGAAAAAGTTTTTATCATATATACTAATTAGTATTTGACAATAATTGAAATAGATAATACTAAGCGTTACACAGTAATACTTCATAATAACCAGTACTTGTCATATTAGGCATCTCAAGACTGTTTTTCTGTAATAGTTAAGATATCAGCTGACAGACACCTTAAAAAACATTAATATAAAATAAAATATAGGTGTCAAAATGAATAATATAGAAAAGAAAATAATAAAACCAAAATTGGGATTATTAGAGTTGGCAAAGCAGCTGGGTAATGTGTCATCAGCATGCAAGGCTATGGGATATAGCCGAGACACATTTTATAGGTTTAAGGAAATGTATGAAAAGAACGGAGAAGAGGGGCTAAGGGAGTTAAGTAGAAATGTGCCAAATATAAAGAATAGAGTAGCCGAGAGCGTGGAACAAGCATGTGTGGAGATGGCAATAGAATATCCAGCATATGGTCAGGAAAGAGCGATGAACGAACTAAAAAAGAAGGGGATTATCATCTCAGCTGGAGGAGTAAGGAACGTATGGAAGAGGCATGATCTTGAGACATTTAGAAAAAGGCTTAAGGCGCTAGAAGTAAAAGTTGCGCAGGAAGGTATAATTCTAACAGAAGAACAATTGCAAGCTTTAGAAAGAAAAGATGCTTTAAAACAGGCTAATTGAGAAATAGTATAGTGGACTGAAAAATCAAGACAAAATTTTGAGAATTTTGCTTCCTATTATTAAGCAGCATTTTTCAATGCCTCTAAATAAACATTCATGGGCTTTTTATAGCCAATGCTAGAATGAAATCTTT
>NZ_JAJBJD010000032.1 GCF_021811875.1 Candidatus Bandiella numerosa
ATTTCTACTTTCTTAATTAGCCTCTCTGATACTACCTCGCCTTTTTCTTTTTTTCTTACTATTATTTCAAAATCCATTTGATACCTGTATTGTTTTAGGTCAAAGGTTAGCACTTTTCCTATTTATATGCTATCTAATATTTATGCTTCCTTCTCCAGCTGCCATTGACTGGCTTTTTTCTTTTTCTAAATCTTCCTTCAAGTATTGGCATAAACTTTACCACCCATCTTTGTAAAGTGGCGTGATCTATGTTGAGTCCTCTCAACCCGCCTATCTCTTCTATCTCTCTATAACTTAGAGAATATCTTCCTTTCATATACAGCGATATCATAATGATTTCTGGGCCATATTCATGGTTCTTAAAATACTGCATTAATTTTGGGTCTACTTTCAACATTATTACCAGCAACTTTTTCTTTCAGAATATCAAAGATTCTTATGCGTTTCAACAGATGCGACAGAACCCGTAATTTGCGATTTTACAGCGAATAAATCTATCAATACTTTGATTGCATAATTGTATATTAGTGGGAAAATAGCATTAGCAAATGGTGCCTGCAGCATCAGTAAATACCACCATTTATATGGTTTAATGACAGACCATAGGAAGGATAATACTTTTTGTGGTTTATGCATAATCGCCTTTCTTGGCATCAAGTTCTGGTAGAGGGAGTATTCATAAAAAGATAGCAATACACTATTTAATATTTTCATAAAAATATTTTTCGTACTTATCTTCTTCATCCTCAAAGTTTTTAGCATCTTTTAGAGCTTCCTTTTTCTCAGTAATATTGGGCCAAATATCAGAGTACTTTTTGTTAATTTCAAGCCATTTAATCAATTTGCTTGATTCTGGTTCTATAGCACCTACAGGACATTCAGGTTCACAAACACCACAATCTATACATTCTTCCGGATTTATCACTATCATATTTTTTCCTTCGTAGAAACAATCTACTGGGCACACTTCAACACAATCGGTATATTTACATTTTATACATTTATCTGTAACTACGTATGTCATGGTTGCTTATTTCATTAATTTTTCTTGATTTAAAATTTATTAAGTGTATTAAATTGTTATAACAAATTGGTTCAAGGACATTATATCTATTTTATTGATTAATAAAAGTATTATAACATTGCACTTGGATACTTTTGCGGATGTGGCGGAATTGGCAGACGCGCTAGACTTAGGATCTAGTGCCGCAAGGCGTGTGGGTTCAAGTCCCTCCATCCGCACCAAATAAAAAGTTTTTATCTAATGACTAAAATTTTAATTTCGATATCAGATTATTACAAAGATATTTCTAAACTTTTGTGGGATTCTACTGTTTCGACACTCGAAAAAAATAGTATGAATTACGAACAAATTATTGTTCCAGGAGCTTTTGAGCTGGCAAGCTCAATAAATATGGGATTAGAGACATTTGAATACAATGGGGTGATAGCACTAGGATGCGTCATAAGAGGTGAAACTTCTCATTATGACTTAATTACACGTGAATGTGCGAGCAATTCAAGATATCTCTATTTATTATTCTATCCCATTAGGATTTGGCGTACTAACGGTTGATAATATTGATCAGGCATTAAGTAGAGCAAAAAAATATGGCGAAAATGCTGCAAACGCATGCATTCAGATGATCAAGGTTAAAGATCAATTTATGATATATAATGATAAAAGATATTCAAAATTTAACTGATAATTCTGAATATCTATCTCTTTATCCAGCTAGAATCCTAGTGGTACAGACTTTGTATTCTATCGATATTTTAAATAAAAAAAAAGATATAGAGCAAATTTCGTTAGATTATATTGAGTATCACGTTGAAAAATACTCAAATCAAAACTTAGATGAAAAATTTTATTATGAGTTATTAAGCTCTACTATTGATAATACCTCAAGCATTGATGAACTAATTAGGACAAATTTAAATAAAAAATGGAGGTTGGAAAGGTTGCCTAAATTAGTATTGGCCATCTTGAGGGTTGGTATTGCTGATATATCGATAATGAATCATCTAGAAGTTGCTACCATAATTAATGATTATCTTCAGATTACAAAATCGCTAAACCATTCAGAGGAATTGGGTTTTATTAATAGCATATTGGACAAAATAGCAAAGGATTTAAAAAGAGACGTAGAACTTAGTATTTGTAACATATTGTAAAATTGTTGCCTAAGTATTAAGATTTATCCACTAAGTTATCTGCCATATCTGAGCTATAAGCTTGTTATTTTTTTATGGAGATTTTTTTTGAAGAGAGTAAATAAATGCAATAAAATGCAATAATTATTACGGCTCTTTAAACGCTTTATGGAAGCTATCTTTAATTGGAGAATAAAGGTACTCTGCGAAACTCCTAGTTCCTTTAACAATAAACACTGTCACTGGCATACCTGGAAATAATTTAATATCTGTATTAACCTTTGCAAGTTCTTCAGGTGTAACCTCAATTTTAGCTTTATAATAACCCATTGGAGCTAATTTAGGTTGCCCAGGACCCATCATACCTTGTGATTCTTTATCAAACTTATCAGCTGAAATATAAATAACATTGCCTTGAATCCTCGGCACTAATCTGGCTTTATATGCATTCAATTGAATTCTTGCAGTACTACCTATATTAATACTGTCTATTTCATGTGCAGGAATAAATGCCTCAATCACTAAATTATCATCTTGAGGAATAATTTCTAAAAGTGGTTTATCGTTTTGGCGTATCGCTGAACCAACAGTATGCACATTTAATCCGGTAACCACTCCAGCATTAGGAGCAGTTATGTTAGTTCTTTCATGAGAATCTTTTGCTTGTAGATACTGCGCTTCCAATGTAAGCAATTCTGTATGATTTCTTTTGAAATCTTCTGCAATTTTGACATTTTGCTCATCTAAAAAATTTGCCTTTCTTGCAATTACTTCTGAAATTTTATGTTCTTCAGATAATTTTGCTGCTTTATCTTCTAGAACCTGCCCCTTATATCTTTGCAATTCAACTTTAGCTATAGATAAATTGTTTAAGTTCTCTAACTGACTCTCATATAATTTTTTCTTTCTTTCATATTCTTTTGCATAAGTTATAATATTTTCACTATAAGACTTTATCCTTTCATCAATAGACTCAATCTTTGCTTTAATTTGTTCGATTTGTGTGCCATTAGTCTTTATGCTATTTTCTATAAATAACCGATACGAATTAAACGCATTTGCCTGAGCTTTTATCAATTCCGTAATTTTTTGATCCGATGTGTCAAGATACTTGCTATCGAACTTAATTTGTAAATTCTTAACATCCTCACTATCTTCCTTAGTATCACCTGAAACATCTTTATCTTGGTAGTATGATATAAGTTTTATACTCTGCCTCAATCTTTCATCAACTATGATAGCATAACGTAATTGCCATAATACTTTTTCCAATTCGGATTTAGTACGAGCTTCATTCAATATAATTAATGATTGTCCTTTTTTTACCTTATCTCCATCCTTAACCAAAATTTTATCCACCACACCACCTTCCAGATGGTATATTTGCTTTCTGTGATCACTTAAAATGACGTGGCCCTCAGCTATTGATGCACTATCAAGTGGAGCTAACGCACTCCATATACCAAAAAATCCTAAAGTTATAGCAACTGCAAGAAGTCCAAATTTTATTGGATATTTAATTTGATTTGATATTTCTTTTTCATTTTTTTCTACATAACTAGACTTTTCTAGTGTTATGCCAAATAAAAAATCTTTGGTCTCTTTTAAAAGTTCTTGAAAAGCCTTAATATCCAGAATTTTGTAATTTTTATATTTTTCTACTAAATTTTCTTCAAACTCCTCGCTTACCGAAATCGTTTTTTTCCCCCTAGTGGATAAATCATGCTCCATCTGAGATTTCTTATTTATATCATTTTCGGAAATAACTTCAATATCCTTTTCCTTTATAACTTTTGTCTCTTCTTTTTTATTTTTTATCATGGTATTACTCTCTTTAAATTTATGCCCCTATGCTTGCTTTTCCAACTGATTGAGCTTCTTTTAATTTTGCCATTACATCTTTTTTAGGCCCGAAAGATGCAACCATTCCATCTTTCATAACCAATATTTTATCCACAATACTTAATATTGATGTTTTGTGTGATATTATGATGGTCGTAATTTCTTTTTCCTTTGCAACTGAAATGGCAGTCATCAATGCTTCCTCACCTTGCGTATCCAAACTAGCATTTGGCTCATCTAATACAATAAATTTTGGGGTACCATAAAAAGTTCTGGCCAATCCTATCCTTTGTTTTTGCCCACCTGAAAGCATTGAACCATCTAAACCCACATTAGTATCATACCCTTGAGGTAATTGCAAAACCATATCATGAACTCCTGCAAGTTGCGCCGCAATGACTACATCTTCGTAATGTGGATCAGAGTGCATTCTAGCAATGTTTTCTTTAACTGTACCAGAAAATAATTCAACATCTTGTGGTAAGTAACCTATATGCGGCCCCAATTCTTCTTTTTTCCAATCTTTTAAGCTTGCTCCATCAATTCTTATTGTACCAATACTTGGATTAGCAATCCCTACTAATAATTTCGCAAGAGTTGTTTTGCCTGAAGCGCTAGGCCCTATTATAGCTAAGACTTCTCCTTTATTTAGTGAGAAATTTATGCCTTTTAAAATATGCTTTGGCACTCCTTGTGGCGCGTGATAAACATTTTCAACTTCAATTTCTCCCTCAGGTTCCGGTAAAGACATTCTATCGCTATCACTACTGTATCTGTTAAATGATTTTGCAAGTCTTTCGTATGATTTACGACATGTAATAAAGCCCTTCCATGAATTTATAGCAGCTTCAAATGGAGCCAATGCTCTACCAACAAGAGATGAACTAGCAATAATTGTCCCAGAAGTAATTTGCCCCTGAATCACCAAGTATGCACCAAGCGCAGTTACTGAAATTTGAATAACTAATCTGAAAAATTTGGTAATTTCCATGAATATAGCTTGCCTTTTTGTAACAAGATTTTGAGTTTGCTGAACCTCTTGGTTCATTTTTTGCCAAGACGATATAATATTATTTTTCATGCCCATAACTTCGATCACTTCAGCGTTTCTTGTGGATTGATCTACTTGCCTCATGCTTTTGATAAAATTCTCGTTATTCATTTCAATAAGTGGTTTGGTAGATCTATCTGCAATGATACCAAATATTATCAACACCACTCCTGAGATCAGCGCTAAAAAGCCTATTGACGTATGCAAAATAAATAATACTATAATAAATATTATTGCCCATGGCATATCCATGATAGAAATCAATCCAGGACTAGTTAAAAATGTCTTTACTGTTTGTAAATCCCTTAGTTGCTGACTATTTGCCATTGCCTTAGATTCTAATGCAAGCTTAATTGAATTTGAAAATACTACTTCAGATAGCTTATCTTCTAGCCAGCTCCCCATTTTATTCATTGCAAAAGCCCTTGCCGCTTGAATTAATCCAAGTAGCGCTAAAGCTAAAATGATCACTAACGTTAACATTAAAAGTGTATCAGTATTTTGACTACCCAATACTCTATCTAACACCTGCATTGAAAAAAGTGGCGTTGAAAGCATAAGTAGGTTGATTAAGCACCCAAATAACAGCACAAATTTTACCATTATCTTGCACGAGAGCAAGGCATCTCTTAATGGGTTGTTAGGAATTTCATTACTATTTTTCATTTAATTTTACTGCTCCCTAGTTTTTATACTTTATATAGTAACAAAAAAAATATAGACAAGAGTCTATATTGTAATATTTAATTTTTACCATTGATGTTCACAGTCTCGGTACCAATTTTATCCTTATCTTTAACAATTTTCTCTATCCTCAGCTTAGCATTTTCTAATTTATTTTTGCAATGTTCTTGTAGTTTAATCCCTTCTGAATATAAATTGATGGCATTTTCTAATTCAACATTTCCACTTTCTAAACTATCAATTATCTCTTCCAACCGTTTCATTGATTGCTCAAAAGTTAATTTAGATACACTGCTGACGCTCATTACTTGAATATTCAAATATAACTATATATAATAATGTATAACTTAAGTTAAGCTCATTTTCAAATTTATAATAAAATGATTGTTAAAATATACAAAGACTATCGAACACCCACTCAATCTGGAACTGCCAATATAAATCAGTGGATTTTAGAATTTATATCAATTGATGATAGATTTCAGGAACAAATTATGGGGTGGACTGGAAGTAGCAATATGTATCCAAGCGAGGTTAAGTTACGTTTTGAAGATAAAAATCAAGCAGTAAAATTTGCGGAAAAAAATAAATTAGAATTTTTCATTCAAGAATATACTGAGGGAGAAAAAACTATAAAGTCTTACGTCAATAACTATTTAGAATGATAAAATTTTTTCCTATATTCCCAAATTAAATATGCACCCAAGGGCATTTCAAAGATATTAAGTTAATTTTAAAAAAATTGTATGACTTGAAAAAATGACTTTTTAGTATTTTTGGGATATACAAATAGTATTCAAAGTTGGTAATAGCACGTTATATTAATATAAGAAAATGAAATTGCAAAAAATAAGAGGAGTTGTTGACTTATATGATAAAGAAATAGATCTGTTTAATTACATTATAAGTATCGCACAAAAATTAGCCAAGCTATATTGCTTTCAGGAGATATCTACTCCTATTATGGAAAATAGTGAAGTGTTTCACAGGACTTTAGGGGAAACATCAGATATTGTTAATAAGGAAACATATAGCTTTTTAGATCGTGATAAAACTCACATTACTTTAAGACCAGAATTCACAGCAGCTATTGTTCGTGCAGTAATTTCAAATAGTATGTTGCAGTCAATTCCATTACGTCTATTTAGTTATGGCCCATTATTTAGACATGAGCGCCCTCAAAAATGTAGATTAAGGCAGTTTCATCAAATAAACTATGAATATATTGGATCTAATAATCTCAACGTTGATGTTGAGCTAATAATGCTTGCTAACGACATTCTGAAAGAACTTGAAATCAATAACAATGCTAAGCTTGTTGTTAATACCTTAGGGAACAATGAGTGTAGAAATAAATATAAAACTGCATTGATAGAATACCTATTAAAATATAAAGACGAGTTATCAGAAATTAGTCAGCAAAGATTGGAAAAAAACCCTCTACGCATCTTAGATACAAAAAATAACAAAGAGCAAGAGATATTAAATGACGCCCCAATCTTGTATAACTTTATTGATAAAGACTCAAAAATTAGATTTGAAGCAATTTTATCACGCCTTAAAGATTTCAATATAAATTTTGAACACTCCAATAAGTTAGTCAGAGGGATGGATTATTATTCTGATTTTGTTTTTGAGTTTGTTACAGGCGATTTAGGTAGCCAAGGAACAATTTTAGCTGGCGGGAGGTATAATACATTAATATTGCAAATGGGGGGTAATTTAACTCCAGCGGCAGGTTTTGCTGGAGGAATTGAAAGAATGCTAGAGTTATTGCAAACCAAACAAAAATTAATAGAAAAAGAAGCACAAATATATTTAATTCCTATTGGTGAATTGGCAGAAAATCATGGAATTAAAATAGCGCAAGAATTTAGAGGAGCTCAAATTAACACGTTAATTGACTATGGTATACCACTTAAAAAAAAGATGCAAAAAGCAAACAAATTAGGAGTTAAATATTCAGTTTTATTTGGTGATGAAGAGCTGAATGACAATATATACATTCTGAAAAATATGCTTACTGGTGATGAAAAAAAGCTTAAAATAGAAGAATTAATTAATTTTTTAAAAGAAATAACTTTATAGAAATGGCTCATATAATTGTTTTTGGTAATGAAAAAGGTGGTTCTGGCAAAACAACAACGGCAATGCATCTTATTATTTCTTTGCTATATTTGGACTTTAAAGTAGCAACTCTTGATATCGATCATAGACAAGAATCTTTAACTAGATATATAGAAAATAGAAAAAACACAATTGATAGTGAAAAAATAGAGCTTAAACTGCCTATTCATTTCAAATTAAATAAGAAATACAATATTAATCAGGTAATTGAATATACGAATGATGATATTGAGGAATTAGAAAATTTGTTAAGTGAATTAGATGGGGAATTTGATTTCATAATAATTGATACACCTGGAAATGACAATCTTCTGAATAGACATGCGCATTATATTGCAGATACTATAATAACTCCCATTAATGATAGTTTTGTAGATGTTGACCTGCTTGGAAAAGTTGATCCCAATGATTTCAGCAAAGCGATTCCTGGAATATACAGCTCTATGGTGTGGGAACAAAAAAAATTGAGAGCTTTCAAAAAAAATAAAGAGTTGCAGTGGATAGTTGTTAGAAATAGATTATCTTCTACAAATGTAATAAATAAAAGAAATGTTGCTTCTGCCATAAAGCATTTAGGAAAAAAATTGGGATTTTTTATATCTCCAGGCTTTGGAGATAGAGTAATATTTAAAGAATTATTTTTGAGAGGATTAACCCTGTTAGATGCGGGAAAAAGCAATGATTTAATCAAATTAAACACTTCAGTAATTGCAGCAAGACAAGAATTACGAGAATTTATATACGCATTAAAACTTGCCGAGATTAGCAAAAAAATATAGCATAATGAAACATCAATAAGTTAAGACCATTGCATAATAGGCAGAAAGAAACATATATGATAGAATGAAAAGATAAGTACATACGAAAGAGGAGGCAAAATGTCATTTTTAGTAAGAGAAGCAGAAGAACGTATAGAGAAGAGTAAG
>NZ_JAJBJD010000033.1 GCF_021811875.1 Candidatus Bandiella numerosa
TAATTTTAGTGTCGTTATTTTTTCTCTGCTCGAATAAATTATCCTGCTACTGCTTGTAAGTAATTTGAGTACAGAAAATTGAGTGTACGTAGACAAAAGAGAGTTTAACAAGTTCAACCGTGCTTTCAACCCCAGCTATTTAAATTTCAAGATTATTAAAAATCAAAGCAGAAACCGTGGTTAGTCAATACTGCTTGCAGTCTCAAATTTCCATAGTGTCGAATCTGCGAGTGTCAAAGACAACAGACAACAAGGCTCAGCGGAGATACATCCAAAAGTCGAACAAAGTCAATATTTTTAAATGGATTAACAAGATTTTGGTTCACAGAGCTGTCATAGCTAATCATGTCGTCCATATTGATTTCATGTTTGGTCTTTAAAAGTTCTTCCTGGCCCTTTTCAACTTTATCGTTCTCCTCAAGAGTAAGTTTGGAGTCAGTGCTTGATCTAAAACTAGACATATGGACTTACTTTTTCTTGTCGTCGAGTTCAGCGTCAATTATATTTTCAAGTTTATCTTGAGAATTCAAAGTACTGAAGTAAAACACTTTCTCTGCGTCTTTTTCTTTATTGCCGATTAGCATATTCGTAAAATTATCGGGTATTTCATTGTTGCTATTTTCGTTGTTATTAGACTGCTCTCCGTCTAATTTGTCTTCAGTGACCTTATCCTCGTCAACAGCAGAGAAGTTATCATCGCTGAGGTAGCTCAGCTGGTTGATGTCGTGATCGAGACTCTGCCTAGAATCACATTTTTGACTGTCTTCGTCTCCATCGTTTGCATTGGAAGCATTGAATTTTGTAAGCTCGTTGAACTTGTCCTTCGGAATACTCTTGCCACTGCTATTAGATTTTAAGATCGCTTCATGATTGGAGAAAGGACTTGAGTCGATGTCTTTGTTTGAATCGGTGTTTTGCAAATCTCTTCCGAGAAGTTTCCGAATGTGACTTTTGTAATCCTCATCGTCAACTTCAGACTCGTAAAAAGCCTCTTTATTGTTGAGGTCGGTGTTTACAAAGTCGTCGATGTTTCTGATTTGAAATTTATCTGAGTCATCGTGCTTATTATTAGATTTCTGTTTACTTGATGCTGAGCTAAATTTAAATTTATTTTATACTTTTAAAAGTGATATTTTTTAATTTATAGTTTATTCAGGGCCTGATTTCAAAATTTTTTCAATTTAGAGCTCTATTTAAGTTAAAAACGTATATAAAAGATTTAATTACATGTGCAGAAAAAGGTAAACAGGGTATACATCCTATAAAGTTATATTTTGCATCGATTGGCGGAATGATAGGATTGGGTAACATAGTTACTGTTGTAAGTACTGTAACAATTGGGGGCCCAGGGAGCATTATATGGCTTTGGATAGCATCGTTCCTTGGTATGTTAGTTAAATATTCTGAGGTTTATTTAGGGATAAAATATCGCATTAAAAACAATGATCATGGGTTTGATGGCGGACCAATGTATTATCTTAGAATTGCCTTTAAAAATAAAATTTTACCAGTAATTGTATGCATTTTATTATGCATATACGGCGCTGAAGTTTCACAGTTTTTAATTTTAACCGATACAGTAGCAGGAACATTTTCTTTAAATAGATATTTGGTTATAGCAGTGCTGTTATTTTTTATATTATTAACTTCAGTTAAAGGTATTAAGAGATTTGCAAATGTTTGTTCAGCTATGATGCCGCCATTTATGTTGGTATATATGGCATTGGGTATATGGATAATAGCAGATCATTATTCTGATTTGCCAAATATATTTTTTTTAATACTGTCATCATTCTTAGATTATAAATCTCAGGTAGGTGGTGTCGCAGCAGGAGGTATACTTTTAGCTGCTCATTATGGTGTTTCTAGAGCTGTTTATTCAGGAGATATTGGAATAGGTTATGATTCAATAATTCAGAGTGAAACACAAACAATATATCCAGAAAAACAAGCTAGAATGTCAATATTTGCACTATTTTCAGATACCCTTATTTGCACTATAAGCATATTAATACTTTTAGTGACTGGTATGTGGGAGGTTAAAGGGTTGCAACCATCTGAATATGTTGTAAGTGCGTTAAAATTATATTTGCCAAATGTTGAGTATTTTATGGCTGTTCTTTTCGTGTTTGCAGGTTTTACAACGATAACTGGATACTTAGTTGTAGGACAAAAATGTGCGAAATATTTAAATAAAAAATATGGGCAGTATTTGTATATTTTATACTCTATATTTGCTTTTATATTTTTCTCATTTTATGATCAAGAGCAAGTTATTCTTGTTATGAGTGTTTCAGGTGGCCTTCTTATGGTTATAAATATGCTTGGAGTTTTTAAATTAAGAAAATCAATAGAATTTTTATAATAAAATTATCATGTATCTGAAGAAAAATAGGGTCAAAACAAGAAAGTCAAGATCGTTCTTTTTCAGCAATGGTAAAGCGCTAAAGCAGTTTATATTTAGGGCATTATTTATTATAATAAGCATAGCTATCTTTTTTTTGATTATTTATAAAGCATATTATTATTCTCGTAATCCTATTGATATAGAGCACATTCCTTTGATCAAAAAAGATGATAGATGCATCAAAAGAAAATTTGAACAAAATGATGGTTTAATTTTTTCTAATCAGGATAAATTAATTTATAACAGCATCAAGCAGAAAAATGAGAAAATATACGATTCACATTCAAAATCTGAAAATATTACTCAGGACTTTTCGCACAAGCAAATTTTTGACATAGTGCAGGATATTAAAAGGGATAATATGAGTATTAATGAAAATGAAAATAGTAAATCTGAAGATCAAGAGATTGTAGATAAAACAAACATCAATATAAATCAAAGTCAAAATAAATCTGACCACTCAAGTCATCAAAAATCATCTATAAAGAGCATTTTTGAGCTATTAAATTAATTATTGAAAAAATATTTACAACTCCCTCTTAGTGGAAATGTGTATTAACTATGGAAATTACAGATAATGTGTGGGTTTATACTCGGATAACTTGAAAAATTGGCTTCGTCATACTTCGAATTTCGCATTTCGTTACGTATTTATATACGCGCCCCATGCTCATTGCTCGTATTACTCGCTCTTTTCCAAGTTCTCTGTCGTCTATAAATTTGCCAACTCTTAATTTACGAGAGGTTTACATAGTTGGAGAGTTATGGTTTACAGGGCTATATGATATGGATGGTACAAAAATTAATTTTCCTTTTTAGAAGTTTCACCCAACAAAGCCTTATTTATATTCTCTTTTCCCCATTCTTGATAGATACCATCTAATTCTTCGTTTAATTTATTAAACAAACCAAGCTTATTAGTGTAGGAGAAGTAATAGATAATTTTTGGAATCAATATATAAATTATCCACCCAAAAGCGCATGACGAATATATAACAAGCCAAGTGTGGGGTATTGAGATGATAATATAAGAAATTTGTTCTATATCACTAGGGTGAAATATAATCTCTAGGAATAAGTGGATGCTACCAAGGAAATTAAATAAAAATATTATTTGAGTTAAAATTTTTTTTGGATTTTTATCAATAGATATAGCAACTAGCGTTGGCAAAAATCCAAAAAAGGTTAAAATAAAGAGGTTGGTAAAAATAAACGATAAACCAAGCGACGCCACAAGCAACAAGATCATCAATGTAATGGATTTGTAATCATTAAAAATAGAATCAATTTTGCGATTTTCTCTCATGACGTAAGGCTAGAATTCAATTTATTTTTCGCTGAATCAATAAAGGATATAAAAAGTGGATGAGGAGAAAACGGCCTTGATTTATATTCTGGGTGATACTGCACACCAATAAACCATGGATGACTTTTTAACTCCATTGTTTCTATATATTTACCATCAGAAGACATACCACTAAACTCTAAGTCACTATTTATAAACTCACTAATGAAGTTAACATTAAATTCATATCTATGTCTATGTCTTTCTTCAATTTGTAAGGATTTATAGATATTTTGAATTTTAGTATTTTTTTCTAGAGTACATTTGTAATTACCTAATCTTAATGTGCCGCCAATTTTTGCTTTAGATGATTTATTTTCTAAATTATTATCTTTAATTTGATTTTGCATTAAATCAAATATATTAGTGCATTTTAGGTCAAACTCGGTCGAATTAGCATCTGAAATATTTAAAACATTTCTGGCAAACTCAATTGTTGCTAATTGCATACCCAAGCAAATTCCAAAGAATGGAATTTTATTAATACGTGCAAATTTTATTGCTGAGATTTTTTCTTCAATTCCTCGTTTTCCAAAGCCTCCAGGTACGACAATTCCATCGACATTGTTAAGTTTTTCTGAAACATTATTATCATTAATGTTTTCTGCTGCAATCCAAATTAGCTCTACTTTACATTTATGGTACATTTCTGCATGCTTAAAGGCCTCAATTAAAGATTTATAAGAATCCTTGAATGAATGATATTTGCCAACCACAGCTATGTTGACCTTTCCTTCGATCAATTTATTGTTTTTATCTATATCTTTCCAAATGGATAAATCAGCGTTATCATTATATGGTAAGTTAACAATTTTTAATATTTGTCTATCAATGCCTTCATGATGATAAGCTAAAGGCATTTTATATATTGAATCTAAATCTTGTGATTGAATTACATTTTCTTCTTTAATGTTGCAAAATAATCCAATTTTTTTTCTTTCATGCTCTGGGATTTTTTTTTCGCTTCTGCATAATATAATATCTGGTTGAATACCTATGGATCTTAGCTCTTTTACTGAATGCTGAGTTGGTTTTGTTTTAAGTTCTGATGCATGCTTAAGGTATGGAACAAGTGTTAAATGAATATAAATTGTGTTTTCTTTTCCAAGTTCATACCCTAGTTGTCTTATTGCCTCAAAATATGGTAGCCCCTCAATGTCACCTACTGTACCGCCAATTTCGCACAATACAAAATCCACTAACTTACTTTCATCTAAAATAAATTCCTTTATTAAATTTGTAACATGTGGAATTACTTGAACTGTTCCACCTAAATAATCTCCACGCCTTTCTTTTAGTAATAACTTAGAGTATATTTTTCCACTAGTAATAGAATCTGATTTTTTTGCAGATATTCCAGTGAATCTTTCATAATGGCCAAGATCCAAATCTGTTTCTGCCCCATCATCGGTGACAAAGACCTCTCCATGTTGAAAAGGGCTCATTGTGCCTGGGTCTATGTTTAGATAAGGATCAAGCTTTTTTATTCTCAATTTATATCCTTGAGCTTGTAACAATGCTGCAATTGATGATGTGGCTATCCCTTTACCTAATGATGAGACTACACCACCAGTAATAAATATAAATTTAGTCACTAATTTCTACTCCATTTTCGGAACGTTGGTCTCACCTGTAACTTTATCCTCATGTGCATGTTCACTCTCCAGCGATTTGATAATGGACTGCTCATTATTATGTTTATTTACTGAATTTTTTGCCAATAATAGGCTATTAGCCATAAAGATCAATATAAGAAATATTGTAAATTTACTTATAAATGAAGTTTGTGATCTGCTAGGCATTTGACCACCAGCATTGCTTACAACGATACCATCACTACTAGATTTTTGAAATATAATAACCAATGAGATTAAGATAGTTATGAAAATTTGGAAACCAAACAAGAAAGATAACATTTTTTTCTTTAAAAAATTTA
Source organism: Candidatus Bandiella numerosa (assembly GCF_021811875.1). Taxonomy (GTDB): domain Bacteria; phylum Pseudomonadota; class Alphaproteobacteria; order Rickettsiales; family Midichloriaceae; genus Aquirickettsia; species Aquirickettsia numerosa_A. The sequence goes on from NZ_JAJBJD010000033.1 coordinate 5,689, forward strand.
TGTTTTATATTAATAGGTAGCTAAGTATTAATACATTATTAATGAGAATTAATCAAAACCTTTTATGTATAAATTTAAGAAAATAAATTACAAGTTTATAATTTTTAATTTTATTTTTTTATTTATAGTATCTTATTTTGTATTTCATTGCTTTATTGGTGAAAGAGGATATATCAAAATGCGTTATTTAAAAAAAGAAGTAATTTTTAAGAAAGACGAATTGGCGAAATTAGATGGCGAAAGGAGAGATTTAGAAAATAAAGTTAATTTAATTTATGATGAAAGTATAAACAAGGACTACCTTGATGAATTAGCAAGGAAGTACTTTGGCTTAATTAACGAAGATGAAATATGTATATCAAACGATAACAAAACAAAATTATAGAAAATAAAAATAAAACTATGGCAGAGTTTTATTTTGCCTGTTTTCCAAAGCTAAGTCCTTTAAATTTATTGTTAAATTTAGATACTTCAGTTGCCTTAGTATTTACATAATTTGCTTCCTTAGTCCAGGCTGGGTGAGTTGCTGGATCAATATCTAATTTTAAAATATCTGTTGATACAGTTGATCTGGTTTTGAATTTGGTTCCATTAGTCATTTCAACAGTAATCTCTCTATAGTTCGGATGAAGTGAGCCCTTAAGCTTTGTTGAAACTGTTTTTCCCTTTTTTATTGCTTCTTCTTTTTTATTTGATACTTTTGCCATGAAGTTATTAATGGTATTCAATCTATCTTTTAATTACATAATATTTGATATAAGAGCAAGAAATTTTTTCAATAACTGGCAACTTTCTGTTTACATGGCTGATAAAACGTTATAATTGTAGTAGTGAAAATAATAAAGTCTGTTTAATAGAATGGTTGTAAGTTTAAATAAAGTGACTCTTATTGGTAATGTAGGAAAGGAGCCGGAGATAAGATTGACGCAAGAAGGTAAAGAAATAGTAACATTCCCACTTGCAACGACTGAGAATTGGAAAGATAAAAATAGTGGTGAGCGTAGAGAAAAAACAGAATGGCACAGAATAGTTGTGTTTATCCCTGCATTGGTTAATATAATAAAAAATTATGTTAACAAGGGTACTAGGATTTATATTGAAGGGTCTCTTCAAACTAGAGAGTGGAATGATCAAACTGGAATAAAGAAATATACAACGGAGATTGTCCTACAAACTTACAATAGCACAGTGATACTTCTTGGTAATAAAAATAGTAATAATAAGCCTTCTAGTACACATAATGGTGATGTTGAAGATATGATAGATGACGAAGATGATGATCAAGTGCCGTATTAATTAAACAAATTTAATAATTTTTGTTATGTCCAATTTATACAGAATGGGCATAGGCATAATGATGCTCAATAATAAAAATCAAGTTTTTATTGCAAGGCGAAAGCACCCTAAAAACGCATGGCAAATGCCACAAGGTGGAATTGAGTTAAATGAATCTCCTAAGGACGCAGTATTTAGAGAAGCTATGGAGGAGATAGGAACAAATAATTTTAATATTATCGCTGAATCTAGCAGTTGGTTAAAATACGATTTTCCGTCAAAATATAAAAAACAATGGTTTGAAGGAAAATATATTGGGCAAAAACAAAAATGGTTTTTGCTGAATTTTTTAGGAACTGATGATGAGATAAATATAAATGCTGTCGGTGCAGAGTTTGTGAATTGGAAATGGATTGATGTGAATGAGTTAGAAAAGATTATAGTTAATTTTAAAAGAGAGATGTATAAAAATGTTGTGAGTGAATTTAACTCCTTAATTTTAACAAATATTAAATGAAACTTTCTGAATTTGATTTTGATTTACCTAAAAATTTAATTGCAAAATATCCTAAATACCCAAGAGGTAGTTCTAAATTGCTATATTTAAATGGCAATTCTAAAATTTACGATTATGAATTTGCTGATATATTGAAGTTATTTAAAAAAGGTGATTTATTAGTTTTCAATAATAGTAAAGTAATTCCGGCATATTTAGTAGGGCAAATTCACAGTTCACTAAATATAATAAAAGACATAATAGTATATTTAAACAAAGAACTGGACCCTGATAAATGGGTTGTTTTTGCTAAACCTGGAAAGTCCATAGAGATAGATAGAAAGATAATTTTTAAAAATGACTTAGTTGCTACAGTTTTTAAAAAATTAGACTCTGGTGAGGTTATTTTAAAATTTAATTATAGTGGATCTGGTTTATTTGGCAAAATTTGTGATATTGGCAAAATGCCAATCCCTCCGTATTTTAAAAGAGAACCGGAAGAATCAGATGTTTGTGATTACCAAACTGTATTTGCAAAGGATTTTGGTTCTGTTGCTGCTCCTACTGCAGGCCTCCATTTTAATTCTGAAATCATAGAAGAGATTAAAAATATGGGTGTAAAAATTGCTTATATTAGATTAGATGTTGGGACTGGAACATTTTTACCAGTAAAATCTGAGTCTATCCATAATCATAAAATGCATTCAGAGAGATTTATTATTTCTGAGCAAACTGCAGAAGTAGTTAATCAAACTAAAAGAGAAGGAAATAGGGTTATATGTGTTGGAACAACTTCGCTTAGAGCGCTCGAATCATCTTGTGATGATAAGGGGTTAATTACCCAGCAAAACAGTGAGACTGATATATTTATAACGCCTGGATATAAATTTAAAATTGCTGATTGTTTGATTACTAATTTTCATACCCCTAAGTCCACTTTATTAATGCTTGTAAGTGCGTTCTCTGGTATATATAATATCAAGAAAGCCTATAAACATGCCATAGATAATGAATACAGATTTTTTTCATATGGTGATGTTTGTTGGCTAGATAAATTAATATAAAGTACAATCAAAAGTTGAAATATTCATTTTAAAAATATAATCTATCATTTATAGATATAATTATATTTTTTAGGACTAAAACATGGCAAAATCTTTAAAAGAATTACAAAATGAAAATAAAGCTATAACAAAGCAAGACCATTGCATAATAGGCAGAAAGAAACATATATGATAGAATGAAAAGATAAGTACATACGAAAGAGGAGGCAAAATGTCATTTTTAGTAAGAGAAGCAGAAGAACGTATAGAGAAGAGTAAGTT
>NZ_JAJBJD010000152.1 GCF_021811875.1 Candidatus Bandiella numerosa
CATTGGATATCTATGTCTGTTTGGTGTGCCCTTCATCTTTTTTGATATTTATTTTTTTAAATCCTACAATTTTATAATCTTTTATTCAATATCAGAATTTTATTCTATTTTTAACTTGACTGTGCCGATAATTGTGATAATTTTGTTGAAAAAACAGCGTTTATTTTTGATATTAATCAAGGTCATTTCAATTTAGAGCATTCGGAATTGTAATATTAAGATATAGCATATTTTGAGGCTGGGCTTTGTTAGATTTCTAGCCTCAAATTGACGGTGCCGTATTTTATACGGATTTTTATGAGAGAAGAAAATTTTTTGATTTTTTGGACCACTTGTATATAATACCTGAATTAATATTTGTGTACAATGTCAAAAAATAGCAAGCATAAGCTGAAAAGATTTACTCTTGAGGAGCATCTTTTAGAGTTTAAATATTGCTTAATGAAGGTGGTATTTTCTTTTATAATTATCACCATAATCACTTTTCAATTTAGTTGGGATATATTTTATTTGCTCTCAAAGCCACTCTCAAAGCTTTCAGAGGGAGAGGGAAATTTTCACTTTATATACACTAAGTTAACGGAAGGTTTCATGACTGAACTAAAAATTTCTTTTATTTCAAGTCTCTTTTTATGTTCGCCAATTTTTTTCTATCAGCTTTATAAATTCCTAGAACCAGGGCTGTATAAAAAGGAAAAAAAGGTTATTATGCCATATATATTTTTTCCTCCAATGTTATTTTTGATAGGGGTGTTATTGGTATATTTTGTTGTAATGCCGATAACTTGGAGATTTTTTATAAGTTTTCAAGATATAAATCCTAAGCACGGCATTCCAATTATATTAGAGGCAAAAATAAGTGAATACATAGATTTAATTGTGGAGTTATTCATAGGTTTTGGATTGGCATTTCAATTGCCTATATTATTGGTGATGTTAACAAAATTAAAGATTATTAACCATCATCAATTAAAAAAATTTAGAAGATATTCGATAGTATTAATTTTTATTTTAGCTGCTATACTTACTCCACCAGATGTAATTAGCCAAGTGATACTTGCATTACCGCTTGTGTTGTTATATGAAATTTCTATAATTTTATGTAAAAGAGTAAAATAAGTATGCATGATATTAAATTTATAAGAGAAAATAGTAAATTATTTGATAAGGGAACGGAGAATAGAGGCATTCATCCATGCTCTGAAGAAATATTATTTATTGATAATATTGTGCGGGAGAATAAATCTAAAATTCAGGATTTACAACATGAAAGAAATGAAGTTGCCAAACAAATGTCTTTCATTGATCATAAGGATGAAAAATTTAAGGTACTGAAGGAGAGGGGCTATGAAATCAAGCATAAAATACATATTCTGGAAGAGCAAAAAAATGAGGCACAAGAAAAACTCAATAACTTTTTAATTTCGCTTCCTAACCTTCTTGAAGAAGGGGTTCCATATGGTGAAAAAGAAGAAGATAATCAGATTATAAGAAAATTTGGAAAGCCAAGGCATTTTGATTTTACAGTTCGCTCTCATTACGATATAGGCGAAAATTTAGGATTAATGGATTTTGAATCTGCAACCAAAATTTCAGGTTCAAGATTTGTTATATTAAGAAAGGATTTTGTAAGATTAGAGAGGGCGCTTGCAACTTTTATGCTTGATGTTCATGTGAGAGAGTTTGGTTTTGAAGAAGTTTCTCCACCAGCGTTAGTGCTGGAAGAAACGATGTTTAAAGCTGGTCAATTGCCAAAATTTGAAGAGGATTCATTTAAAACTACCAATGGTTATAGACTGATACCTACTTCTGAAATCCCTCTTGTATGCATGGCAGCTGATGAAATTATAGCTGAGAGCGAATTGCCACGAAGATACACAGGTTATACCCAATGTTTTCGTTCAGAAGCTGGAAGTGCTGGGAGAGATACCAAAGGAATGATAAGACAACATCAATTTTCTAAAGTGGAATTAATAAGTATTGTAAAGCCTGAGGAGTCAGCAAATGAATTAGAAAGGATAACAAATGCTGCAGAAACTATTTTACAAAAATTGGGATTGCCATACAGAATAGCGCTTCTTTGTACTCAAGATACAGGATTTTGTTCACAAAAAACTTATGATCTTGAGGTTTGGTTGCCATACGAAAAAAGGTATAGAGAGATTTCTAGTTGTTCAAACTGTGGTGAGTTCCAAGCAAGAAGGATGAAAGCTAGATATAAATCACTTAAAGATGGTAAAAATTACTTTGTTCATACATTAAATGGGTCTGGTTTAGCAGTGGGTAGAACAATGATCGCAATTATAGAGAATTACCAAAATGAAGATGGTAGTATTTCTATCCCAAAAGAATTACAACCCTTTATGCAAAATCAAAAAATAATTAAAAAGGAAAAATGACTAAAATTAACGATATTAAATCAAAATATGAATATGCGTCTTTAAATAGAAAAATAATTGCATTTGGGATTGATGTTGTAATTATAACATTGGTGGGCACCGTCAAGTTAATGGAAATATGGCCGCAACACAACCCTGACCCTTAAATTTTAGGCAGCAGCTATCTCTTGGATAGCTTCATCCCAAATAAATTTAGCTTTTTGAAAATTCTCTCTTTGGAT
>NZ_JAJBJD010000034.1 GCF_021811875.1 Candidatus Bandiella numerosa
AGATCTGTAATAATTACTTTCTCTGCATTTGCAACATATTATTTCTGACATATACTAACCTTATTTGTGTTATTGTGCATATCATATCAGCTTTCTCAATTGTATGCTATATTTGTTTAGCAATGCCAAATTTCCAGATATAGACAGTAATTTGTCATTTTACTATTTTATCGACTATTCATTAACGGATGGTCTAAAGGGATTAATTATAGTTGGACTTTTAGCAGTAATTCAATCGTCTGCAGATTCATGGATTAATACATCAAGTTCAATTATAGCCAAAGATATTATTAAACCATTTCTTAACGAACCAAGTAATAAACAACTAGTGTTAATAGTCAAATTATCTTCTTTATTAGTAGCTGTCTGCGCGGTAACAGTTGCGTTAATTAGCAAACAAATTTTAAAGTTAATATGGCTTGTGAACAACTTTAATTTCCCTGTGCTATTCGTTCCATTACTTTTAGCCTTAAAGAGGGTAAAAACCACAGAATTTACTTTTATATTCTCTACAGCCGTTGCTCTAATTTTTGTTTTAATTGGTAGATATTATACCGGTGAATTCGATATTGAAAGTTCGATGATTGGAGTTTTTGGAAGTGGATTAGGCTTCTATATAGCTCACCAATACCAAATTAAAAAAGGTGTTATTGAACTATCAAAAATGAAGTGTTTAAAATTAATTTAAGACAGTATATCAGCGACGCTATTAACAACATCGTTGATATTCAGCATAAAATAGCTTTTAACAAATCGTTATTATACATCATAGCGCTGTTAATTATGTTCATTAACATTCCGATACTTGTATTCAGTTATTCCTCATTTACTGACATTACTAATATTATCGCACAATTACTGCGATATGCTGCATTATTTTTAAGCGTACTATTGATCTTGCACGAACTGCTGAATGTTAATAAAAACCCTATTTTATTATGGCATTTACTTTTACTATTGGCTTTTCCCTTAACAAGGGCCTATATGCTTTTTGTGAGTAATTACACAATTATCTGGGGATTAAATTACTGTATTTCAGTAATCGAATTATTCGTGCTAACTAATCTATATTATGCTTGGATTTTAATAATTATCGGCACACTAATGGCTGCGATGCTTATTTTAGCATGTAAATTGTTATCACAATCAGAAACTATACTTAATATTCAAGTTGATAATGTATTTTCCCCGCTACACTCTTCAATCCTATTATTAATAATATTAGTATTTATTGTATACTCTAAGTTTAGAGAAGAAAAAATAAAGCAAAATTCTCTTGAAATTTTAGGTCGATCCCTAGCTCATGATGTTAGCACACCACTAACCATTGGAATAACAATAAGTCATCTAATCAAAAATGCTCTAAAAAATAAAAAATTTGAATTAATCTATGATTATGTTAGTAATTTAGAGCAGTGTAATGCACAAGCGATACAAGATATCGATATAATGTTGAGTAGTATAAAAGTAGATAATAATGTTAAGCCTAAAGATTGGGGCACTTATTCATTAAATGCCTGTATAACTGAGGCACTAAATAATTTTCAAATAACTAAGGACAATAAAGAAAGAGTTAAATATGTTAGTAAAAAAGAGGACGATTTTAAATTTACTGGCTCACCAACATTGGTACGCCATATAATATTTAATTTACTTAAAAATGCGTTTAAATATGCTGGCAATGAGGCAAAAATAGAGATATACATTAAGAAAAATAAATTACATATAAAGGATGATGGTTACGGAATCGATAGTAAAATTATGAAACTACTATTTCAAAAAAACATTACAACTGATGGCTATGGAGTGGGACTTAATTTTTGCAAACAGGCAATGCTCAAAATGCATGGAGACATTATATGTACAAGCAAAAAGGACTTTGGTACAGAATTTATTTTAATCTTTAATAACAGAAATTAGGTTAATATTATTTAATTTTAAATCTGAGGGAATTAAGTATTACTGTAATAGAGGAGATTGACATAAAAATAGCAGCAATTATCGGATTGACCTTACCCATCATCGCTAATGGAATTGCTAGACAGTTATAAATTATAGATAACGTAAAATTTTGTTTTATTAATTTGACGGTTAATTTTGAGGCTTTAAATATTGTTAAAATACTCAATAAATTTCCGTTATAAATTGCATCCGACACATCCTGAGAAATTGCAATGGAAGTTTTAGGTGAGATTGATGCATATGAGCCTTTTAATGCAACAGAATCATTAAGACCATCTCCTATCATTAACACTTTTTTTCCGCATTTTGATAACTCCTGTATGAAATGGTACTTTTGCTCATATTTTTTTTCACCAAAATAATTTTTGATATCTAACTCCTCAGCTACCTTCTTTACATTATATTTTTTATCGCCTGAAAGTAAAAATATCTCATATTTTGATTGCAAAGATTGCACAACCTGCTTAGCCTCACTCCTAAGTTCATCTTTAAAAATTAGCCTTTTTGGTGTATCATTATCTTTTTTGAACCAAACCTCTAAACAATTATCATCATTTTTCCAATCATCTACATTACACCACGGCCCATTACCTAACCAAATTTCATTATTTTGATATTTTGTATATACCCCCATTCCTTTTGTTTCTTTTATGTCCAAATCTAAAATTGGAGCTTTGTAATTTTTTACAATAGCCTTACACAAAATATGCGCACTCCTTGAAGCCATAGATGCTATAAGCAACTTTTCTTGATCATTAAATTCATAAAAATTTAATAACATAGGCTCCCCATGCGTCAATGTACCTGTTTTATCAAAAACAATTGTATCAACCAAATTAGCCCTTTCTAAAAAATCTGACTTCTTAATAAATATACCTTGTTTTATTAACTTCGAAAAAGCTATGATCTGAACCATGGGAACTGCAAGACCAACAGCACAAGGACATGTGATAATTAAAAGTGTAACAGCATTTAATGTAGCATTCATCACGCCAGTTTTTAGCCAAATAATGAATGTGACAAGTGCTAAAAATATAATAGCTGGAGTAAAATACTGGGATAATTTATCTGCAATTTTAACAAATTTTGATTTATTTTTTTCAATATTTTCTACAAGCCTAACTATTTCAGATAATGTGGTTTTTTCACCAGCATTTTTGGCTTTTATTTTTAGAGTATTATTAAGATTAATCGTCCCTGCATAAACTAAACAATCTTTCTTTATGATTATTGAATTACTTTCACCAGATATTATGCTGTTGTCCACTTCGCTTTCACCTTCCACTACCACTCCATCTACAGGAAATTTTTCCCCCGCCCTAACTAACACTAAATCATTTTGCTTTACTGATTTTGCAGATACACTTACTATCCCATCATCTTTTATTATATTTGCAACGCTTGGCTGCTGAAACATAATGTTTTTTATATTAGATTTTGCTTTATTTCTTGCTTTTAAGTCCAGATATCTCCCAACAAGCAATAAAAATGTCAAACTTGCTGAAGCATCATAATAAACATACTCGCTCATTCTTATGGTTTCCTGAACACTGATTAGAAGCGTTGCTATGATACTAATTGAAATAGGAACATCAATATTTGTTCTGCCATTTCTCAAAGCTTTATATGAAGAAGTAATAAAAATTCTAGAAGAATATATTATAGATGGTATTCCAATAACACCCGATACTATATGAAAGATATATCTAAGATATTCCCCCATACTTTGATTATAGTTACCAATCCACACTGCAAATGCAAAAGCCATAATTTGGGCTGATGCAAACCCTGAAACAGCAATGGCTTTTAATAATTCTTTTTCTTTAAGTGTCTCTTGCTCATCTAATAATTTTATGTCATATGGTGATACTTGATATCCTAAATTATGAATCAAATTTGTTATCTTATTCACATTTATCACCTCCCCTTTCCATACAATTTCCAACCTCCTAGTAGAGAGCGAAAATTTCACCGAGCTAATATAATCTAGTGATTTCAGTGAATTTTCAATTAGCCATACACAAGAACCACATACAATATCATCGACCAACAAATTGATTGTGAACTCTCCTTGCTTACCATGAATCACTTCATTAATAAAATTTATTTTATTTTCAAATCCCGAAGCCTTCGGAGGAGATGTATTATAAATATTTCTACAATACTTGTAATAATCTTTCAGATTTAGTTTATTAATAAGGTAATTTGCACTTTTACAACCAATACAACAAAAATTTTCATTTGTTATAACAGGCTGATTACAATGCAAACAATTTTTCATTATTCTACGCTAAAATTCAAGTGTTTACATACCCACATTTAACGCCTAAATTCAATTAATATCTATTTTTTGATAGAAACTCCATATAGCTCAAGTTTTGAGTTAACTAATTTATAACCTAATTCTTTCGCAATTTTTTCTTTAAGCTTTTCTAAATCTTTATTTTTAAATTCTACAATATCTCCAGTTTCAATATCTACCAGATGAAAATGTTCATTAGCTTTTTTAAATTCTTCATATCTTGCCTTACCCTCTCCAATTTCAAGTTTTTTAATAAGTCCACATTGCTCAAATAAATTAAGAGTCCTATAAATAGTTGCTAAGCTAATCTTTGCATCTATCTTATTAGCTCTAAAATATAATTCTTCTACATCTGGATGATCCGTAGAATTAGACAAAACCTCTGCAATTATCTTCCTTTGACTTGTTAATTTTAAATTTTTTTCTATACAAGATTTTTCAATATCATTCATAAGTACTAGATATTTTGAATTATTTTTTCTTTCAGTTTCTTTATACCAAATCCTTTAAGACAACTAGTAAACATCGCCCCCTCTATAAAATCAAAATTATTGATCATTGCATTAACCGAATCATTTAAATCTTGAAGTTCTAATTTTTTGAGTTTATCAATTTTATTAAACACCAGTAATATACTAATATCCATATTTTTAAAAAAATTCAATAACATTTCATCTTGCTGGTCTATACCGCGCCTGGAATCAATTATAAATACCAATTTTTTTAAATTTTCTTTCCTTAATAAGTAATCTTCAATTAAATCACTTAGATTTTCTACCACATGCTTAGCTCTTTTTGCATATCCATGCCCAGGCAAATCAACTAACATCAATTTATCTCCCAGCTTAAAATAATTTATTTTTATTGTACTGCCAGGAGAATTTGATGTTCTTACTAAATTTTTTCTATTTACTAAGGAATTAATTAAGCTAGACTTACCAACATTTGACCTTCCTAAAAATGCTATTTCAGGCAAATTAGATTTTGGGTATTTTCCCTTTTCATTAACGCTATAAAAAAAAATACATTCTTTTTGAAATAAATCCACTTTCATGTAAAATGGTAGCCTATAAATTATAGCGAAACTCTAACATTAATTTACTTAATGCACACGATAATTTTAAAACGCTATATCAACTCTCATATAATACAAATTCATATTCTTTAGGCAAATTCGCTTTTGTAGTTGTCTTAAACACAATACATAACAAGCACTTTTTATTACATCATTCCTTTTAGTATATCAGGAGAGATACCTAATTTACTCATCTCTTCATTACTATACTGCTCTGAATTTTGTTTTGCATTGTTGAATGCAGCAACAATCAAATCTTCTATTATTTCTGTATCATCAGGATTTACAATACTTTTATCAATTTTAACCTTTTTTACCTCTCCCTTTCCTGTAGTTACAATAATAACAGCTCCGCCACCTGCAGTACCTGTAATTTCTTTTGCATCCATAATTTTTTGCAATTCTTGCATTTTTTTCTGCATCGATTGAGCTTGCTTCATCATTTGTTGAATATTCATAAATACTTACTTATTTGTTATCAATATTTGATAACTTAATATCATCAATTTCTATTTCTGAAAAGCTTTTAAGTGTTTTTTGAACTAATTCATGATTTATAACTTCTTGCTTTCTTTTTTCAAAATTCATATTTTCCTGCTCACTGTAATTTATTCCTTTTTTTGAACTATCACTTTCAATCACCCAATTAAAACCAGTTACAGAAATTAACCTTGCTTTTATATCTTGTTTTATAATGTTGATATTTTTGATTTCTTGAATTTTTATATACCCTTCCTTAAACTCAATAATTGATAAGTCATTTTTAATCATATGAAGCAGCATCATTTCCATCTTCTCTTCTAAAAAAAGAAATAAATCCTCAATACTACTTAAGTTAGAAAGTTTTTTTTTACGTCCTGTGAGACATTAGGTTGAATAATTTTGTAACTCCCATCCCCATCATCATCTAATGATTTCAAAATCTCCTCAGGAGTGATCGTAAGATTTACGTAAGACATCTTAATGATGGTCATTTCAAGTGAAAGCATTTCGTTGTACGAAGTCTTCATACCAACAAAAGCTTTATTCAATATCTGCCAAAATCTCGTTAAAATTATTATTGATGTTTTTTCTGCTATAAAATTGCATTTTTGCAATTCAAAATCAGACATAATCAGATTTTTAGCATCACCTATTTTACAAAGACTAATCCTATATGAAATTTCAATCAGCTCTTGTAAAATCATAAATGGCTCAGCTCCCTTGGTATATAAATCTCTTGCAATACTTAAAGCATCATTTAGCTTTCCTGTTAATATTAGATCAAATAGATCATAAATATACTCCAGATTAACAATGCCTAGCATTTGAGTTATTGATTCCAAATCCATAATGTTCTCTTTACATGTAAGCATAGCTTGATCCAAAAGAGATAACCCATCTCTAGCCGAACCCCCAGCAGCTTTTGAAATTAACATTGAAGCTCTTTCATTAATCTCAAAACCTTCTTTTTTAGCAATATTTTGTAGATACCTAGCTAATTCTTCAATGGTCAATCTGTGCAAATCAAATCTTTGACATCTTGATATGACTGTTAACGGTATTTTCTTTATTTCTGTTGTTGCTAAAACAAACTTCACGTGCTCTGGCGGTTCCTCTAAAGTTTTTAATAAAGCATTAAAAGCACTATTAGACAGCATATGAACTTCATCGATGATATATACCTTATATCTGGCTGTAATGGGTTTATACTTAGCATTTTCTATAATTTCTCTAATATCTGCAACTCCTGTATTGCTCGCTGCATCTATCTCTAAAACATCCTGATGTCTACTTTCTTCAATTGATACACAATTTTTACAAGTTAGGCATGGTTCAAAAGTAGGTTTATTATCCTCATTTTTGGTACAATTTAATGCTTTGGATAATATTCTTGCAAACGTTGTTTTCCCAACACCTCTAATTCCTGTTAATACATAGGCATGATGTATTTTATTATTATCGATAGAATTTTTGATTATTGGAGTCACATGTGATTGAGAAATTATATCACCAAATACCTTTGGCCTGTATTTTCTCGCCAATACCTTGTATTCTAAATTCTCATCATCTTTCTTTTCAAATAAGTTATCTTGCATAATACAGACGTATAAATTAAAACAAATTGGATTTTTATATAAGCTTGATAATAATGAAAAATTTTAAAAAGTACATAAGCTAATTGTATAACTTTAAACACTCATTAAACCTATGGCTGTAGAGAATAATTTTTTTTTATGCTACGATTTTTTTTAACAATTAGTGGGGTAATATAAATGACCAACATTTTTCAAGTCAGATTGCCTACAGCAATGGTAGCATAATAGGAGAAAATGGAATACAATGGGTAACTTTTAATAAAAACAGGTTGTCAAATTAATCTAAAAACAATCTTATTAACTAATAATGCTTGGTATAACTTTTACGAGCTACATGAAAGCAAAATCCGCGAATCTATAGTTATTGCTGTTGCTAAAGTCTTGAGCTGTAAAAACAAAGTAAGGGGTTATAAAAAATACAAATGCTCTAACGATTTATGTGATAACATAAAAATCATACCTCATACCTGTAAATCTAAATTATGCTCTTCATGTGGTAAAAAGGCAACTGCGATATGGATAGCTAAACAAAACAATATTTTACCAAATACTGAATGGCAGCACATTACATTTACTATGCCCTCTGAACTTTGGGATTTGTTTTGGCTTAACAGAGATTTATTAAATCAAATTACTAAATTAGCTGCAGATTGCATTATGACTCTTGCTAGTAAACTTGATGTTGTCCCAGCTATTTTTACTGCTCTTCATACTTTTGGCAGAGACTTAAAACGTAATGTCCATGTGCATCTTTCCACAACTAGAATTGGCTTGCATACAAATCTCAAAAAAACTAAAAAGTTATTTTTTAAACAGCATTCATTAATGAAAATGTGGAAACATAGAGTCATAAAATTATTTAAATCTCACAATATTATATTACCCTATTCTCTTACCAACCACTTCAATAATGCTTACACCTTTAATGATTTATTGAATTCTCTTTATCATAAAAACTGGATGGTATTTTGCCAAAAAGCTTCTTCTAACCATTATGCTAACGTTAATTATTTGGGTAGATATATTAAAAGGCCTCCTATTGCTGATTCTAAATTAAAAGGCATTGCTAAACAAATATAGTGTCAAAGAAGAAATGGATGTACACAGATAATTCAGCCATATCAGCGGCTTTGGAATAAGCCTTGGTTTTTCGATTGTATCTCTTGATAAAGTCTCTGAGAGAGCTATTTTGGGCCTCAATATTATAGGTGTGCTTTTTACTTTGTA
>NZ_JAJBJD010000153.1 GCF_021811875.1 Candidatus Bandiella numerosa
TCTGATACTACCTCGCCTTTTTCTTTTTTTCTTACTATTATTTCAAAATCCATTTGATACCTGTATTGTTTTAGGTCAAAGGTTAGCACTTTTCCTATTTATACGCTATCTAATATTTATGCTTCCCAAAGTGAATAGACTAGCTATTTACAAAGCTTCTGGGAGTAAGTTGCCTGGAATAAAATTGAGGTGGGCCCTAAAAATCAGCACATCCATGTAAATGCCATGTAGCTTAATACTTATCCCAAATGATGCTACTATTAAATGAAATTGAAAATTTCTATGGTCAAGCGAGGCTTTAGTTAATCAGTTTTATGAGGTTCTCCAATTTCGATTAAAATATCGCCACTTAGTACGGTATCACCTTCTTTAAAATTAATTTTTTTAACTATTCCTTCTATTGGACTTATTAGTGTGTTTTCCATTTTCATTGCTTCTAAAATAACTAGAGATTGAGCCTTATTTATACTCTCACCCTCTTTTACTTTGATTTCTTTGATAAGTCCAGTAATACTGGCTACCAAATTATTTTGTTTGAAATCATAAGTTGGTTTTTTCATAAATTTATATAACTCTGCAGTTCTCGGAGATAGTAAGCGAGTTTTTACCTTTGAGCCCATAAAAGTTATACTGTAGTAATCCTTTTCTTTTTCGATTTGTAAGTTATAGTCCTTATCATTAATTTTGCACCAAAACAGTCGTCTGCCTGCTTCCCAATTACTAGTGATGTAGAATTTTCTATTTTCAAATGTTATCTTATATCCCCCCTCGTGGCTTCTAACTGTAACTGGATAATTTATGTCGTCTAATTTAGCAACCCATCTTGTTCCAATAGCCCTAGACATTCCCCTTTGTTGGCCACTAACATGAGCCATTCTTTTGATAGTGTTAATAAAAGCAAATATAGATGCACATAGTATTACTGAGCTTAATTCATCATTTAGCTCAGCTCCTGAAAAACCTTCTTTATATTCTTCTTCGATAAAATTGGTTGATATATTTCCTTCTATAAATTTTTCATTATTGAGAACAGCCTGCAGAAAACTTATATTATGTGATACTCCTCTGATGATGTATTCTCCAAGAGAATTTTTCATCAAATCAATTGTTTTAGCTCTACTTTCAGAATGAGTGCATAATTTGGCTATCATTGCGTCATAAAACATACTTACTTCCCCACCCTCGTATATGCCAGTGTCAAGTCGTATATTGTCATTTAATTTAGGTTCTTTATATCCAATAATTCTTCCAGTTGAAGGCAAGAATCCGCATGTTGCATCTTCTGCATAAATTCTAGATTCCATTGCCCACCCATTAAGCGAAATATCTTTTTGTTTAAACGGAAGTTTGTTACCTTCTGCTATTCTTATCATTTGTTCTACAATGTCTATGCCAGTAATTAATTCTGTTACGGCATGCTCAACCTGTAGCCTTGTATTCATCTCTAGGAAATAAAAATTTCCCTGTTGATCCACAATGTATTCAATCGTTCCAGCTGAGAAATATTGCACTTTTTTTGCTAATGCTACTGATTGAGCATACATCTTTTTTCTAATTTTAGGGGTAATAAATGGGCTTGGCGCTTCTTCTATTACTTTTTGATTATGCCTTTGAATTGAGCATTCTCTTTCACCCAAACATACAAAATTACCATGTTTGTCGGCTAAAATTTGTATTTCAATGTGCCTTGGCCTTATTATTAACTTTTCTATAAATGTCCTTGAATCTGAAAAATTATTTTGGGCTTCATTTTTAGTTGAGCGAAATGCTTGTTGCATTTCATCATCACTTCTTACAACCCTCATACCTTTTCCACCACCTCCAGCAGCAGCTTTTAACATTATTGGATATCCAATACTTTTTGCTATTTTAACAGCATGGCTTTCAGTCTTTATAGCTCCAATATAGCCTGGAATAATATTAACTCCAGCAGCTTTAGCCAATTTTTTAGCCTCAATTTTGTCTCCCATTTTCTTTATAGCAGTTGGGGATGGACCAATAAAATTTATTTCGGATTTTTCCATAAGTTTAGCAAAGTCAGCATTTTCTGATAAAAATCCATAACCTGGATGAACTGCATCCGCTCCTGAAATTTTTATTGCTTTCAAAATTGCCTCAATATTTAGATAACTTTGAGTTGCAGGAGATTTACCTATGTAAATTGCTTCATCGGCATATTTTATATGAAGCGAATTGTTGTCTGCATCAGAATATACTGCAACCGTTTTTATTCCTAATTTACTTGCTGTTTTAATTATCCTACAAGCAATTTCACTACGATTGGCAATAAGTATTTTCTTTATTTTATTCACGCAAAATTATACATAAATATAAAACATTACGGAAGCTAGCATAATATGTTGTTAAAATCAATCTAATGGTAAACAAAATAGACCTTGATTTGCTAAATTTTACACCCATCTCACATAACTTACATATATATATAAAGGCCGTTGCATAAATGCAAAGCAAGGAAGATATGCAATAAAGGAAGCATAAATATTAGATAGCGTTAAGCAACTTTTAGAATCAACTCATTGTCAATATTTGCTTCATAAAGATTCCACTCATTAGAGGACATAGTCGCTTTAATCTGCAAAACATTG
>NZ_JAJBJD010000154.1 GCF_021811875.1 Candidatus Bandiella numerosa
CTTACTCTTCTCTATACGTTCTTCTGCTTCTCTTACTAAAAATGACATTTTGCCTCCTCTTTCGTATGTACTTATCTTTTCATTCTATCATATATGTTTCTTTCTGCCTATTATGCAATGGTCTTATTTTATCATTTTTAACAATGCCTAAAAAAAGCTATAACATTTAGTTTACAACTAGCAACTAATTAACTAATATCAAAACTAAATTATTGTAATTGTTAAGCTATGAATATTCACGAGTACCAGGCAAAAGAGATTTTGAGAAAATATGGTCTTGAATTACCTGAAGGTATATTAGCGTTAAATGCCAGTGAAGCTGTTGAAGCTGCATCAAAAATTAAATCTAATGTTTGGGTATTAAAAGCTCAAGTACATGCAGGCGGCAGAGGTAAGGCTGGTGGAGTTAAGCTTGCCAAGACACTTGATGAGGTAAGGGATATAGCTTCTAAAATGATAGGGATGAAGCTAGTTACGCCCCAAACAGGAGTTGAAGGAAAAATAGTAAATAAGATTTGTGTTGAAGCTGGAAGTGATATAAAAAAAGAGTATTACATTTCTGTTGTTTTGGATAGAAACCATAATTGCATTACAATTGCAGCTTCAACTGAAGGTGGGATGGATATTGAAGAAGTTGCTAAAAAAAGTCCTGAGAAAATCATAGCGGTACACGTTGATTACACAATTGGTTTGCAAAATTTTCACATAGCTAAGTTAGGCTTTGGAATGGGACTTAATAAAATTCAGTTAAAGAATTTTTCTAAAGTTGTTAGGGCTTTATACCAATCATTCGTTGATACAGATGCCAGTCAAATAGAAATAAATCCTTTGATTGAAACTAGTGATTTTAAATTCATTCCTCTGGATGCAAAATTTAATTTTGATGATAATGCGCTTTATAGGCATCCAGAAATTGAAAAAATGCGAGACATTACTGAAGAGGATCCACAAGAAGTTGAAGCTAAGAAATTTGATCTTAGTTATGTAAAAATGGATGGTTCGATTGGATGTATGGTAAATGGCGCAGGTCTTGCAATGGCGACTATGGATATAATTAAACTTCATGGAAAAAAGCCAGCAAATTTTCTTGACGTAGGTGGTGGAGCTACTACAGAAAAAGTTACAGAAGCTTTCAAGATTATTTTATCTGATCATAATGTAAAGGGAATATTGGTTAATATTTTTGGTGGCATTATGAAATGCGACATTATTGCAAATGGAATTATTACTGCTGCAAAAGAAGTAAAAATAAGTGTTCCAATCGTTGTGAGGCTTGAAGGAACAAATTCTGAACTTGGTAAAAAAATATTAAAAGAATCAGGGCTAAAGCTTGAGGCAGCAAACGACTTAGAAGATGCAGCTAAAAAAATTGTTAAAGCAGTAAGTTAAAAAAAGGAGTAAATATGTCAATTTTGGTAAATTCGCAAACAAAAGTTATCTGTCAAGGTTTTACAGGTGCCCAAGGTACTTTTCATTCTGAGCAAGCTATTGAATATGGTACAAAAATGGTTGGAGGAGTGACTCCAGGTAAAGGAGGCACTACACATTTAGGGCTTCCAGTTTTTAACACTGTTGAAGAAGCAGCGCATAAAACAAATGCAA
Organism: Candidatus Bandiella numerosa; assembly: GCF_021811875.1. Taxonomy (GTDB): domain Bacteria; phylum Pseudomonadota; class Alphaproteobacteria; order Rickettsiales; family Midichloriaceae; genus Aquirickettsia; species Aquirickettsia numerosa_A. Next base: position 1,603 of record NZ_JAJBJD010000154.1, read on the forward strand.
ATGCATCAGTAATATATGTACCACCACCCTTTGCCGCAGACTCAATCCTAGAAGCAATTGATGCAAAAATAGAGCTTGTAGTATGTATTACAGAGGGTATTCCGGTGCTTGATATGTTGAGGGTGAAAAAAGCCCTAACTAATTCTAAGACCAGGCTTATTGGACCTAATTGCCCTGGAATTATCACTCCTGGTGAATGCAAAATTGGAATTATGCCTGGCTATATTCACAAAAAAGGCAATATTGGAATTATTTCTAAATCCGGAACGTTAACTTATGAAGCGGTTCATCAGACTTCTAATCTTGGTCTTGGCCAATCTACGTGCATAGGAATAGGTGGAGACCCTATCAATGGCACTAGTTTTATAGACGCATTAGAGATGTTTCTTCGTGATAATGAGACTTCCGCAATAATAGTTATTGGAGAGATTGGTGGCACGGCTGAAATAGAAGCAGCACAATTTATTAGAAATCATAAAATTAAAAAACCAACTGTTGGATTTATCGCAGGTAAAACTGCCCCTCCTGGCAAAAGAATGGGGCATGCAGGTGCTATAATTTCTGGAGGTGACGATACAGCTGAAGCAAAAATTGAGGCTATGAAAAGTGCTGGAATAACCGTTTCAATGTCTCCAGCAGATATTGGCAAGACTATGTACGAGCTTATTTAAAAAAGGAGGTCTCCAATACCTATATCCATGATATTAATATATAGGTACTTTAATGAATATTAATTAAATTTGGTATAAATCACAATCATATAGCCCTTTATATTTATATTTTTTTGAATATGTCATCCCGCATTTTAACGTTACTTTACTGGAGGCAACATTGTCTATATGGCAGCACGCTATTAAGCGTTTTAACTTTATTTCGGCACCGTCAAGTTAAAATGAGAATAGAATTATGCGATTGAATAAAAAAAAGAAAAAATATAGAATCAAAAAAAACAAATATAAGAAAAGATGAAGGGGACACCGAGTAGACATAGATATCCAAT
>NZ_JAJBJD010000035.1 GCF_021811875.1 Candidatus Bandiella numerosa
GTTTCATGACTTACTTCTATTCCTCTGTATAATAGTTGCTCTCTCACATCACGATAGCTCTGATTAAATCTATGATATTGCCATATCGCCTGTCCTATTATCATCATTGGATATCTATGTCTGTTTGGTGTGCCCTTCATCTTTTTTGATATTTATTTTTTTAAATCCTACAATTTTATAATCTTTTATTCAATATCAGAATTTTATTCTATTTTTAACTTGACTGTGCCGCTTTTCCTTAGGTTTTTAATGAAGTTTTTTAAATTTGAGTTTAATTTTTGATTATAAAGTATATTTCTAACCTCTTCTTCACTAAGTTGTTTTGGCTTTTTATTTAGTTTTTTAATGTCTTCAATTTTTAATATTATGATGCTATCATCTGTTTCGATAGGCTTACTTACAGAGCCAACATTGAAAATATTGTTAAATGCATTGCTTATATCACTTGATAAATGAGCAATTTTAACCCAGCCAACAAGTCCATTATTTAGAGAAGTTTTGCCTTGTGAAAATTGTTGTACTAAATTTTTAAATGATTCTCCCTCTTTTAGTGATGAGTAAATTTTGTTAAGATATTTTTCGAGATTTTCATTATTAACTCTACTTTTGCTGAAACTGATCTCATAAAGTTTAAGTTCTGTGTCAGGATTTATACTTGATGTATTATTATCGAAATTCTTAGATATAGTTTCTAAATTATCTATAACTTCTTGTTTTGAAACTGTAGTCTCAGATTCTATCTTGTATTCTATTAGTTTTTTTAATAAAAGCTGAGATTTTATATAATTGGATAAATCGTACTTACTTATCATGAATTTGTTAACTAGCTCATTTAGGTTATTCAATCCACGATCACTTACTATATCATTCATATATTGATCGATATGCTTTTCTGAAATTAAAATATTGTTATTTTTTGCTATTTGAGATAATAGTTTCTCATCAATCATTGACTGAATCACATCTGCTTTTTGGCTGTCATCAATCTTTGTGTTGTTTAAAAATTCTAGTAGCTTGATCCTGTTTTTTAATTCAAATGAGGTTATGATTGATTCATTGACATAGGCAACAATCGTGTCTTGTTGTGAATGAGCAAAAATAGCAGTAAACAGCATCAATAACATAATAAATAATTTACTGATTAAAATAGTAAATTTTTTCCTAATATTCATAATAAATACTAACTAAAGATAGGTTCTATTTTTAAAAAAGTTGTCACCGAAGATTTTAAACCCTTCGGTTTTGAATAGTCTCTTATTACACCAAAATTTATCTTTAAACAATCTCCTTTGTAAAATAAGCCTACTTCATTGCTGATCCATTTGTTTTTTTCAGGTTTCTCTTTATTGTTTTCATTACCACTTTGGCAAATTTTTTCTATTTTAGAGCCAAGCTTTCTTCTTGCTCCTGTTTCTATTCCCCAATTATTATTGAAGTTGTAAATAAACTTAACTCCAATTTCTTGATTGTGTGAGTTGTAACATTTGTTAATATATTTTTTGTTGATATAAATGTGGTTTAAATCAATACCGGCTTTGTCATTGTGTATTTGGAAATCTAGCTCATTTTTTATTAGATTTAAATGATTAGGAGTAAGACTTGTGTTATTAATTGCTGATATTCCATTACTTAAGTGAGCATATAATTTGCTAACAATTTCTGTTTTTAATGAGTTAAATTTATCATCCCATGTGTAGGAAAGATATTTTATATTCGAATCTGTAGGTTTGTTTAGTTTATAACTTTGCCCTAAAATTGCTCCATAAGTGTTTTTTCCCGTATAATAATTGGTTCTAACACCAAAATTTAATCTTGACCCAACTTCGACATTATCTTTCCCTGTGAAAAAATTTGAAGAAAATATATTGGAAGTGCTAATAATTTGTGGTTGGCCATCTTCATTTAAGAAATTCTGTTTTGTTTCAGAATTGTATGTAAAATTGACGATAGGTTCCATAATTAAGTTTTTATGTCCTATAAATTTTATAAATGGCCATTTCCAGTCAACAGATAATTTACCCATCAATCTATTTTTTATTCCTGAATTTTCAGCTTTTGTTATATCATAATAATCATATCTAATCGCTGGATTGATATTTACTATTTGTCCAAAAGGCATAGTAGCATCGTGAAATGAATCAAGTTGAAAAGTCCCTCTTGTATAACTTATTCCCTCAGCTCTTCTTAAATTTAAAATATCGGTGGAAAGAGCTATATCTGATATAAAAGGATATTCTAAAGGTAATCTATTATAAGTTCTAATCCAGGGTAATATATATGGAGTATTTTTATTTTTTAAGTTATTTTCTCTTAAATTTTGAAAGGAAATGCCTTCTAAGGTGAGTAACTGATTTTTCTTTTCTTTTCTTAATGAAACGTTACTAGTTAGTATATCATCATCGATTATATCATACTTTTTTGTAAAAATTTTATCCCTATCAAATAACCTTTGAAATTTATAATTTAGAAAATAGTTGTTATTAAATTTAAAATCCCCTTTTGAAGCAACATAGCTTTTAAAAGTATTTTTTTTATTTATTATGTCTTTATCATTTATAAAATCACCATTGACCTCATATTGCCCATATTTAGTTAAATACCGGATGTTTATATTATTGAATATGTTACTTTTATTGCTTAACGTTGGCGTGTAGGTTAAATCCATTTGAGAGGCAATATTGAAGTAGTAAGGAATTGATATTTGCAAACCTAGTATATTAGAATTTTTAAATTTAGGAATTAAAAATCCACTTTTTCTAGGTGAATTTGGGGTGGGAATAGAGAAATAGGGAAAATAAAATACAGGAACTCCAAATAATTCTATTTTACTATTTTTAAATTCCACTTTTTTTTCTTTCTGATTTAAAGTGGCTTCTTTTGCTCTTATTTGCCATAGTGGCACGTTTGGAATATAATTATCCTTACATACCTTGCATGTTGAAAAAACCAAATTTTGAATTATAAATGTATCCTTATCTACCATTTGTGCAAAATCAGAGGATAATAAACCCTTATGTGAAATTCTAGCCTTGAATCTTACAATTATTCCAGCGCCATTGTTTTTATTGAAAAAAGCCTTTTTACCAAAAAAATAATTTTTATTATTATTACTAAATGCCAAATTACCAAGTGCATATAAATAATTATTTTTTTTATCAAATACTACTTTATTGGTTATGAGGCGAAAATTATCTTGCTCAATATACACATTGCCTTGTGCACTGATTAACTCTTCTTTTTTATTATAAATTAACTCATCTGCTTCAATAGTAATTTGATTTTGATGCTTTCTATTATTTAAATCTAAGGCTATACAATCTAGAGAATAATAAATTAATATAACGGCAAAAAACATTTTTATAAGATTAATCATCAAATTCTTTTAGTAGCAAAAAATAACTTATATAAAGAAATAAAAACAGTATACTTAACTAAAAACAATAACTTTGTAAACATAAGTAATATTGATGAATGAAATAATTAAGTTACAAAAAATTTTAAAAGAGCATAATATTACCCCTACCAAAAGATATGGGCAAAATTTTTTGGTTAATAATGATATAGTGAGCAATATTATTAGAGCGCTGGGTAATATAAATGATAAAACCGTACTTGAGATTGGTCCAGGGATTGGAGCCCTTACAAATGATTTGCTAAAAACTGATATTAAATCTTTATTTGTTGTTGAAATTGATACAAAAGTATTGCCAATTCTTCATAAAATCCAATTAGGGACCACCAAGCGTTTTGAAATTATAAATGCGGATGCATTAAAAATTGATGAAAGAAGCATTATCGATGGGGATTATATAATTGTTGCAAATCTACCATATAATATTAGTACGTTGCTTATTGTTAAATGGCTTAAAAATCTAAGTAATATTAATCAAATTGTCATTATGTTGCAAAAAGAAGTAGCCGATAGAATTTTAGCCCAGCCGTCAACACATTCATATGGAAGACTGAGTATTTTAGCCCAATTTACATGTGATTGTGAGTTATTATTTGATATAGAGCCAGAAAATTTTTTTCCAGTACCTAAGGTAACATCATCAATAATTAAATTAACTCCTAAACGACCAGAAGCTAGCGCTAGGGAAATAAATAATATTGAAAAGATATGTAAAAGCACTTTTAATTTTAGAAGGAAAAAAATAAAGAAAAGCTTAGAAAAAATTTTTAATTGCCCAGAAATTGAGTTAGAAAAGCTTCAAATAGATTATAATAAGAGGCCTGAACAATTAACTATTGATGAATTTTTTAAAATATCTACTATAGTGGAGTAATGATAAGTTAATATTAAGTGTGATGCAATATTTCTTAACTAATCAAATTGAATTGTGGTACGTGCTAGGCGCAATGCTAATGATTGTAGAAATGTATTTAGGAGGAACGATTGGCTTTTTTTTTCGCAGGAATTGCTGCTTTTTCTGTAGCTTTATGCATGAAGTTTAATTTGCTTGCATTAAATACATTACTCGATTAGATAGGGTTCTTTTTTGGATTTTTTTGTTTGTGGTCAATTATTTTATGGAAACCAGTAAAATACTTAATTAATATAGGCAATAGAGAGAGGTATGATAATATTGAAGGAAGCGTTGCAGTAGTGTATAGTAATGATTTAAAGAAAGGTAGTATTGGGGAAATAAAATGGTCAGGTGCGATTTGCAGAGCTAAATTGATTCCATCAAGCAATAATCAGGTATTAAAGAAAGGTGATGGGGTGGTGATTTTATATGTAAAAAACAATATATTCATGGTGGAAAAAGAGATTTAACTGCATTAGTGTACAATTAGATTTTTAATATAAAAATTTTTAGGTGATTATGGATTATTTAGATATAAATTCTGGAGTAGGATTCTTTTTAATAATACTCGGTTTTTTTTGCTGGTTCGCAATAAAAATAGTACCTCAACAACAAGCATGGATAGTAGAAAGGCTTGGCAAATATAACAAAACGCTTCAGCCAGGGTTAAGTTTTATTTTACCATTTATCGATAGAGTTGCTTACAAGCATACTTTAAAAGAGAAGGCTGTTGATGTTATGCAACAATCTGCAATTACAAAAGATAATGTCACTCTGGCGCTTGATGGAATAATATATGTTAGAATTGTTAATCCTGTGGACGCTTCATATGGTGTCGAAAATCCATATTATGCAGTTACTCAGTTGGCACAAACTTCTATGAGATCGGCAATTGGAAAATTAGTAATGGATAAAACATTTGAAGAAAGGGAGTATCTAAATAATCAAATTGTATCAACGATCAATGAAGCTGCGAGTACATGGGGTATTCAATGTATGAGATATGAAATAAGGGACATCAATCCTCCATCTTCTATTTTGAAAGCAATGGAAGCGCAAGTTTCGTCTGAAAGGCAAAAGCGAGCAGAGATATTTGAATCTGAAGGGAAGATGCAATCTATGATTAATATTGCTGAAGGTAAAAAAAGAGAGGTTGTATTAAATTCCGAAGCAGAAATGATGGATAAGATTAATAAGGCAAAAGGGGAGGCTGAAGCAATAGAAACTGTTGCCAAAGCAACGGCAATGAGTATTGAGACGATAGCTATTTCAATATTAAAAAATGGTGGCACAGAAGCTGTATCAATGAATATAGCTAAACAGTATATAGAGGCTTTCCAAAAACTAGCTCAAAATAGTAATACATTAATTATACCTTCTGAGGCTGGCAATATCAGTGCAATGACAGCGCAGGCAATGTCGATTTTCGACCAAATGAGATCAAGTGTGAAACCTATAAAATAAAGAGTAATTAGCGATGTCAATTTTTAAAAAAATAAAAAATTTTTTCAATCCATTATTGTCCCTCAAGGTAGGTGACTTAAAATTCTGGATAGATAAGTTAAAATCAATAGTAAATGAGATTAAAGTTAAATCTAAAAATTTATCAAAGACTAACTACGATTTAGGCCTATTTCATTTTAATAGAGGAAATTTGAACGACGCAATTTTGAGATTTAGGTTATTAAAGAGATTTGAAGAAAATTACAGTGATTTAGATTATTTATTAGGTAGATGCTATTTTGAAAAGTCTAGATTTGAAAAGGCAAAACAGTATTTAGAGGATTATGTAAAAAATGATGATAAATTTAAAGAAGAAGCTGAATATTGTCTCAATATCATTAATGACAAAAATGGCAAAATACAATGTGTCCCTATAAAGATAGTAGATCATAAGATTAATCAAGAATTTAGATTTCACCTCAGTGAGTTCCAAAAATGTAGAAAATCTTCAGAGAGTGCAACCTATGATGAGTTAAAAAAAATATTAAATGATGCAGAAAAAGTATTTAATTTTAATGTGCTAGATTTAGGTTGTCACACGGGTTTATTAACATATTTACTCAGAAAAAATAAGCTAATAAACTTTGCGCTGGGAGTAGATTTAAATGAAAGTGCTGTTAAACATTGTGAGAGTTTGTCAATAGGTAAAAATAAAGTTTATAACACTGTAATTAAAAAAGATATAATTAGCTTCTTAAGCTCTAAGTCCAAAACTGATTCAAAATTTGATATTATTCTAGGAGTTGATCTAATTTCATATTCCACGGAAATAGAATCGATATTATCTAAATTAAAGTCCTATCTTAACGAGCAGGGGATTTTTTTGCTGACCTTCCGTTGTAACAATACTCAAAAAGATAATTATATTTTTGATGGTAAATCTGAACAATTTATTTACAACAGCGTGTTTATCAATAAATTAGCTAAGAAATGCGGTTGGATCATTGCAAAAGAAGAGTTTTCGGAAGTTAAAAAACACGAATATTCACAAGCCACACTAATCTTAAAAATCAATCATGAACATACTAGCTAATAATTTTAGTGTTAAGCTTTTTATAGTGTTTGTGGTGTTTTTAATAACGTTGATGAATGTTGAGGGAAGAGAGCCAATTAATGATGAAGATTATAGTTTAGAAGATGATTATTATGATCAAAGCTATAATTTTAAAGTACATGATCCATATGAAAATTTTAATCGAAAAGTATATAATTTTAACAAGATAGTGGATAAATATATTATTAGGCCTCCTGCAGCCATGTATAATGTAATTGTCCCTAATCCTGCCAAGAAAGGAGTTAATTCGTTTATTAGCAATCTTAGGGAACCCTTGAATGTTATATATGGTGTAATTCAACTTAAACCTAATGAATCGTTTAATTCATTTTTTAGATTTTTTATTAATAGTACCTTTGGTATTTTGGGGATTTTTGATGTGGCAAAATTAATGGGTTTGAAAAAAAGCAATAACTCTTTTGGTGATGTTCTCAAATATTATGGTGCTAAACAAGGGCCGTACCTAATATTACCTATTCTTGGACCATCTGACTTAAGAGATGGATTTGGTAAAGTGATTGATATTGGGGGAGATCCGATAAATTTTGTAAAATTTAAAAATGATAAGAAATTTCTTAGAGTTTATTACGGGACCAGTCTAATAGTGGCTAGGGAAAAATTTATAGGCACAGACAAAACTTTGTCTGAAATATCACTCGATGAGTATGCTGCATTACGAAATTTTTATTATCAAAAATTAAATGGAGAAAATAATTATGAATAATATCATTAAATTAACAAAAAGAGTTTTTATATCATTTGCTTTAGTTGTGATGATTTATACTTTATCAATTGCTGAAGAAAAACAAAAATTGATAGGGTTTGTTAATGATACCGCTAAACAAGTGATTTCAGTTATTGAATCTACAAGCGCTGATTCACAAAAAGAACAAGAACTTCGGGATATTTTTTGTAATTCAGTAGATATAGATTGGATGGCAAGGTTTGCTTTGGGTAAATATTATAAAGAAATTAATCAGCAACAATTAAATGAATACCTGGTTGCATATAAAAATTTTCTGATTAATACCTATGTATCAAAATTTTCTGAGTATAATGGAGTAAATTTTGATATAGAGTCAGTAAAATATATTTCTAGCTCTCAGTATATTGTTAGTACAAAGATACTTAACAAAAAATATACTTCAAAATACATAAGTGTGGCGTATAGAATTAAGATGATAAATAATCATTTTTTAATTAGAGATATAATAGCAGAGGATATAAGTTTAATTTTAGGTCAAAGAGCAGACTTTAATTCTATTATCTCAAAAGAAGGTATTCAAGCATTAATCGAAAAATTGGGAGAAAAATTAAATAGGGAATAGAGTGCCTCAAGTTGAATAAATTTTAGCGCTATATTGGAAATAGAAATCATTTAAAAATACCTTTACTTATAGTTGCGTTAGAAGGCACCGTCAAGTTAATGGAAATATGGCCGCAACACAACCCTGACCCTTAAATTTTAGGCAGCAGCTATCTCTTGGATAGCTTCATCCCAAATGGAAGCATAAATATTAGATAGCGTTAAGCAACTTTTAGAATCAACTCATTGTCAATATTTGCTTCATAAAGATTCCACTCATTAGAGGACATAGTCGCTTTAATCTGCAAAACATTGTGAGCATTCT
>NZ_JAJBJD010000200.1 GCF_021811875.1 Candidatus Bandiella numerosa
TTAGATCTAGGTACGTATACGGATCTATTGCCATTCGATGATTTCCAATAAGGCTCAAGAAGGTATGGGTATATTTTATGTGATTTATTTCCTATAGAAATATTCTTCTTTTTCTTAGGGAATATTGCTTCTAGGCCCATGATATTCATATATTTTAGAGTTCTATCTCTACCAATATTGAACCCGTCTTCTATTAAATGATGATATATGTAGCGATAGCCATAATCTGGATTTGCTGTGTATATCTCATCTATTCTATCTATAATTCTTTTATTATATATGCTCATTATTTTTGGCTTATAATACATCATAGATCTGCTTATCTTAAGTAATTCGCATTGTCTTGCCATTGATATTTTGTCCAGCTTGGAATCGACAAGATCCCTTTTATTTGGTATATCCAAGCTGTTTAGCTTTCCCACTGCCCAGTCCCTCTCTACTGTAGCTTTGCCTAATGCTTTAGCTAATTCATCATTTTCTGCTTTTAACTCTTTTATCTCACTTTTATATTCGCTCACTACTTTTGCTGGCTCAAATGCTAATGATGCATTTTCCAAGAATTGCTTTTTCCAATTTTGTATTGTCTTGCCTGTTATCTCATATTTCTTCGATAATTGCGCTATTGTCAACTCTGATTCCATCAATTCTAGCACTATTTTTGTTTTTTGTTCAGCGCTAAAATTTCTTTTTTCTTTTTTACTCATACTTCTTATTTTTTATTTATATTTTTATATCTTTTAG
>NZ_JAJBJD010000155.1 GCF_021811875.1 Candidatus Bandiella numerosa
TTACTTTGCCGTCAGCTTCCTTCCGCCAACTCCTCACGAAGTTAACCTTGCCTCAGCTAATGGACAGCTCTATATCAGCCCATGAGGGACTTGAACCCTCTACTCTTACATCATGCACGGCGCACAAAATGACATTTTGCCTCCTCTTTCGTATGTACTTATCTTTTCATTCTATCATATATGTTTCTTTCTGCCTATTATGCAATGGTCTTTGATAGCTTAATGACTATCTTCCCTTCATGTACAGAGATACCATTATTATTTCTGGACCATATTCGTGATTCTTGAAATATTTCATTATTTTTGGATCTACTTTAAACATTATTACCAGCAACTATTCCTTTCAGAATATCAAAGATTCTTATCCCTTCCAACAAATGCGACAGAACCAAAATCTAAAGCCATGCCTTTTATCCACTAATAACTTTATTCTCCTTTATTGCCTTATGGTATATACTGCTTACAAAATAAGTGGATACTAACCATGTAACGAGCAAGCTTGAAAAGAAAATATTGCTAGCTAATGCATTGCCTGTAGCACCATATAGATTTGAAATAGTAGTAGTATTGAAATGATTAAATAAATGTCCGCTGCTTCTAGCAAGCTTCAAGCTCATTGCATCAACGGTAAATTTTGCTTTGAATTGAATATCCTTGCTAGTAACAATATAAAGACTTTCTCTTATTGGTGTATTAATGGTATATGTCATAGCCTTCAAGATTATATACAACCATGCAAAAAGAAAATCAAAGCCAGTAATAAAATAAGTAAGTAAAAAAAAACTAGCGAGAACAGGAGTAATAAACACAGAAAATCTAGTACCTATAAACCGCATTATACTATTAGTTAAAAAAAAAGATATTATTAGACCTAACGCATGCATATAAGATATTTGCAAATACATTTTAGCAGCCATGTTAGCTAGATTAGGAATTGAGTTCCCAGAGGTTGAATCTTTTATAATTGTTAATAGTCTTTGATAATTAATAACTTCTACCAATGTATCTCCTAGAAAAATCATAAGAAAGATACCAAAAACATATCGATTTTTTAACAATAGCTGGAAACCAATCCATATACCTGTTTTTTTTACCTTTTCTTTTTTAATATTAGTGTTAAAGCCTGTAAAAACTTTACTATCTAACTTTTTCATCATAGCATTTAGAAATATTGGAACTAATAATAGTGCTAAAGATGCTAGTATAAGCAATAGAGTAATTTTAGTATTAGGTTTTATATATGAAACTATTTCAGCATTATTAGTAAGAAAAAAGTAGGCACTAAACGCAACTAACAGCCCCCCTATTTTTGAGCAACTTACAGTAAAGCCATATGTCTTTGCTGCATCAGCAGGAGAATTAATTGAGTTCATAAAAGACCAAAATATACCGAGTAAAAAAGGAGCGTATCCTTCTTGGTATATCAGAAATAGCCACCCAAATAGCCTGTATTTACTAACCTGTGTGTTTTCAATTCCAATTACGTTATGCGTTAAAAAAAAAGAAAAAATCAGCCCGCATACCCCAAAAAAAAATGTATATGCCATTAATAATTGATGGCGTTTGAATCTATCAACTAACCACGCATCCAATAATATTGCAGGGAGTAAAATGACAAATGTCATTATTTTTGCAATAGGTATATATTCTATGCCAATTATCATTGCAAACACAGAGTATTTTAATTCCTGAGCAATAGTATATGCAGAGATTATCAAAAAAAAAATAAAACCACCAACTAATAATTTCGATTTTTGTAAAGAATCCAAGGAGAAGTTTTTTATAAATAACTGGTTCATTTTATCTTTTTATACGGGATTGTTAGATAGTGTAGGCATAAGCCAAAAAATAAACATCTAATCTGAATTACGGCAAGAAAAGAAGCTTAATTTTAGCATATCTGGTTGCAATTTCCCTTCATATTTCTATATGAAAAAAGGTGAAAATTCAAGGTCTAATTCGAACAAAGCCTACAAAATTTCATTCCAAACCTCATTAGGGGCTCACCTTACGCACAAGAGGAATTTTTTAAAGTTTGCAATTCTAAAAATGCAGTTTGATTGCTTTTAACAAGTCAGATTGCCTACGGCAATGGTAGCATAATAGGAGAAAATGGGGCATTGCTAAGCAAACATAGCATACAATTGAGAAAGCTGCTATGATATGTACAATAATACAAATAAGGTTAGTATATGTCAGAAATAATATGTTGCAAATGCAGAGAAAGTAATTATTACAGATCTGCGAAAGTGAACGGGAAACAAAGGTATAAATGTAAAAGTTGCGGCTGTCATTTTACAATAAATGACAGAAGAGAGAGAAGTATAGCGTAAAACAAAAAATTGTGGCAATCACGTTATTCAAATCAGATTGCCTACGGCAATGGTAGCATAATAGGAGAAAATGGAATACAATGGGTAACTTCTAATAAAAACAGGTTGTCAAATTAATCTAAAAACAATCTTATTAACTAATAATGCTTGGTATAACTTTTACGAGCTACATGAAAGCAAAATCCGCGAATCTATAGTTATTGCTGTTGCTAAAGTCTT
>NZ_JAJBJD010000036.1 GCF_021811875.1 Candidatus Bandiella numerosa
CTTTCTTGAATTCCTATTATTCTATCAGCTTTTATACCAAACTTATCGTTCTTCTTTATATGAATCTAATTTTTTAAATCCATTTATTGCATATCTTCCTTGCTTTGCATTTATGCAACGGCCTTTTTAAATGCTAAATTAACAAATTTACTGGCTGAAATTGAGGAAGAAAAAAAGCTATCCAAGGAGTTTTTAATTTTTGAGTTTGATAAATTTTTCGAGTTATCTAAAACGAAAATGCAAAAAATTAATGAAGAAAAAGAGTTGAACATATATCAACTAAATTTATTAATTGACGATCTAAAAGAAAAATATGATGAGCAAAAAAAATATGAAAATCTATTAGATAAGTCTAATTCCAGAATAAAATACTTTCACAATCAGAATGAACAAAAAAAATTAGATGAACTAGCTCAGCAAAAACGAGATTACAAATTTTAGCAACTGACGCTTTTTAATTCTATGTGTAATCTTCTTATGTATTGCAAAATTCTAATTTGCACCATTTTATCAAAAAAAGGAACGATTCTCATTCGCATTCTTGGCTTATAGTTGCTCATTTGCTTTTTCACTTTTATTATTAATATGATGTCAATCAAAAATTTTTATAAATTATAATAGAATACCAACTTTATATCATTAAAAAAATAATTAAATAGACTTGACATTTTACATTCAAAAGAACTTCTGAGGTTGAAGTTAGTCAACTATTTTATTAATAAAATATGTAATTATTTTTCTTTACGAATAAATAAAAAAGAGTAGTTTGATAATACTTTAAACAACATTGATGATTATTTATAACAGGCTGTAATTCATGATTATAGGCTTGTATAGCTCAATGTCTAAAACCAAAAACTCAAATAATTTATATTTACTATTATGCGCCTAGCTTATAATTTACCTTCTTTACCTGATAACAAAAATAAGCATATTGAAGAAATAAAAAGCAATTCAATATGGGTAAATATATTGAACAAAATAAATGAAACTGAACAGGATTCTCAGTTAAATAATCTGTTGAATGATACAAAATTTATTGAAATAAAAAATAATATTTTAATTTTTGCTGTCAAAGATAAGTTTACAAGAGAAACATTAATTAGGAATTATTTTTTAATTATTAAGAGACAGATTGCTGAGATTGACGATAACATAAAAATGATCTCAATTACTGTTGATAGCAGTATTAATAACAATATTCCACTTGACAGTAATTTATTAGCAGATAGTAATGCAATAAATAGTGAATCAGAGCAAAAAAGAAATTTAGAAAATAATATATTTTCTAAGACTAATCCTAAATTTATCTTCGATAATTATGTCACTGGAGAGACAAATATTGTGGCATATAAAATTACTAAAGATATTGCCCTGCAAAATATAAGTTATAATCACAATAATGTGTTTTATGTGCACTCCAATGTAGGAATGGGGAAGACACATTTGTTGCAATCTATTGTGAATGAAGTAAACAGTAGCAATAAGAGTGTTGTGGATGGTGTTAACACTTATAAGTGCAAAGTGGGTTATTTAAGTGCGGAGAAGTTTATGCATAATTTTGTTAGTGCCGTTAAAAATAATACTCTTTTTAGTTTGAGGGATAAAATAAATGAGGTGGATATATTTTTAATTGATGATTTACAATTTATATGTGGCAAAGAGAGTACTCAAAGGGAATTTGCATTGATATTGAATTCGCTTATTGAGGCAGGGAAAAAAATAGTAATTGCATCAAGTGTGCCGTGTCATATGCTTGAACTTAATGATGAGCGCACAAAATCAATACTTAGAGCTAGTAACACCATTTATATTGAGCAATGCGATTATGAATTACGTTTTAAGATATTAAGTAGCTATAACAAGAGCAATAACATTCAATTTGAGGAAAATATACTAAAGATGGTAGCTGATAAAGTAACAACAAGCGTTAGGGAGTTGGAGGCTGGATTAAATAATTTGCAAACTTATTTGAGTATATCAGGAAAAAAAGCAACAAGCGATAACATATGTAAGTATATTCAAAATTATATCAAAAATAATACAAGGAAAATTACTATATCGTCAATAATAAGTGCCGTTGCTAAATATTATAAAATATCGTTATCTGACATTGCATCTAAAAAAAGAACACAGAAACTAGTTATAGGAAGGCAGATTATTGCGCATCTTGCTAAAGAAATGACAACGAATAGTCTTAAGATTATAGGAGAAAAAATAGGGGATAGAGATCATTCTACAGTTTTGTATTATTTGAGGAAAATAGAGATTTCAATAAAAGAAAATGAACAGTTAATTAAGGATATTGATTCTATTAGGAGTTCCATTATATAAGTGCACCTGAAGATTTTATTTGATTACTGACTCCAAGAAATAAGATCGTGAAAATGAGGAAAATATTGATTAATATAATTTTTAAGGAAACATAAATGGCAAAAATAGAAATATTGGGAAGACCTGTTAAAGGCTTTGATAGAATGGGGAAATATGCACCACAACATCTTTATATACTCCATACCAAAGATAACGGAGAGCAAATGAGGAAAATTTAGCCATTTTATCTGCTCAAAAAGAAAAAATAAACAACCTCGCAGAAAAGTATAAAGAGTCTGTGAATTCATTAAATTTACAAAAAAGTAGTGAAGAAAAGTATCTTGCTTATTACAAAGAAACTATAAAAAATGCTATAAATACTTATTCTAAAAAAGAAGCAATGTCTTCACTAAATACAGAGGTTAGTGAATTTGAATCTTATGTGCATGATTTATTAAATAGTGCATATGGATTATCTAATATTCATGATGATTTATGATTTTTATTCTCAACATTTAATATTTATGAAATTTAAGACTTTTACAGTTTCATAACTCTAGCAAATATCTAGCAAATATCTAGCAAATAATGAAAGCGCATGATTGAAAAATTTTTATTTGTGATACCCTTAATACACGTTGAAAATTAAGAAGGAATGATATACATTATGTACAGATTTAAAATTATTTCATAAATTATATGATAGATTATACAAATTATGCACAAACCAGTGTTCAAAGGCCGGGTTATAATGAGGGTCTAAGAGTATACATGCTCTCAATTTTTCAAAACATGGGTATAGCTCTTGTTATTACTGCGCTGGTTGCTATGTTTACTGCATCGTCATCTGCGATGATGAATGCTATATTTTCTACTCCATTGCAGTGGGTGGTGATGTTGGCTCCTATAGGGATGGTATTCTTTATAAGTGCTAAGGTTATGTCTATGTCAGTATCTGGTGCAAGATTGTCGCTCTGGGTTTTTTCAGCATTAATGGGACTTTCTTTGTCCTCTATATTTTACGTTTATACTAGTGAAAGTATTGCTAAAGTTTTCTTTATCACCGCTTCATTATTTGGTGCGATGACGATTTATGGTCATACAACAAAACGGGATTTATCTGGAATGGGCTCCTTTTTAATGATGGGAGTAATGGGGATATTTATTGCAAGTTTAGCTAATATGTTCTTTCAAAGTTCAGCGTTAAGCAATGTTTTATCATATGTTGGTGTTATCGTTTTTACTCTTTTAACAGCCTACGATGTTCAAAAGCTTAAAACGATGTATTATCAAATGGAAGCTACTGGATCAAATGAGATGGCTCAAAAAGTGTCAATATATGGTGCTTTGAGTTTATATATGGACTTTATAAACTTGTTTATTTTCTTACTAAGAATTTTTGGTGTGAAAAGAGACTAAGTTGTTTTAAGGGATCCGTGCTAATAGCAATCGGATCTTTTGGTGTGTTGCTAATGTTTCGTTAATGCTGGCAACACGGTGTTTTTAAATTTTATTTTATCATTTATTAAGTTGTAAATTTGGAACAAGATAATTCAAAATTAGGTAATACGGTTTCTATATCGATTGAAAGAGAGATGCAGGGTGCATATTTAGATTACGCTATGAGTGTAATTGTTAGTCGTGCATTGCCAGATTGTAGAGATGGTTTAAAGCCAGTTCATAGAAGAATATTATTTGCTATGAATGAAACTGGAAATCTGCATGATAAACCATATAGAAAATCTGCAAGGGTAATAGGTGAAGTGATGGGTAAGTATCATCCTCATGGAGATAGTGCGATTTATTCCGCATTGGTGAGGATGGCGCAAGATTTTTCTTTAAGATTGCCATTAATAGATGGTCAAGGAAATTTTGGATCTATTGACGGAGATTCTCCTGCTCAGATGAGATATACTGAGGTTAGGCTCGCAAAATCTGCAAATTTTATATTGCAAGATATTGATAAAAATACAGTCGATTTTCAAGATAACTATGATGGTTCTGAGAGAGAACCAAAAGTGCTTCCTTCAAGGTTTCCAAATTTATTAGTAAATGGTGCAAGTGGTATTGCTGTTGGAATGGCAACTAATATACCAACGCATAATTTAGGAGAGGTTATTGATGGGTGTTGTGCGTTAATAGATAATTCTGAAATTTCAGATCAAGAGCTGATGGAATTCATACCAGCGCCAGATTTTCCAACAGGTGGGGAAATTATCAATGGAGATGATGCAAAAATTGCCATTTTAAAAGGAAGAGGTAGTGTTGTAGTTAGGGGCAAGACTTTTGTAGAAGAAAAAAATGGTAGAGAATCAATAGTAATATCTGAAATACCATATCAGGTAAACAAATCAGAAATGCTTAAGTCAATTGAGCATTTGGTAAGAGAAAAGGTTATTGAAGGTATATCTGAAATAAGAGATGAAACTAATAAATTAGGCATTAGGGTTGTTGTTGAACTTAAACGTGAAGCGCACCCAGACGTAATATTGAATCAACTATATCAAAACACTCAGCTACAAAGTAGCTTTAGTGTCAATATGCTTGCACTTGATGATGGAAGACCTGAGGTTATGGGTGTAAGAGCAATTTTAAATGTATTTATAGATTTTAGAAGAGAAGTAATTAAGAGAAGGACTTCTTATTTACTTAATAAGGCAAGGGTAAGGGCGCATTTGTTGATTGGTCTTGCCATAGCAGTTGCCAATATTGATGAGATAATTATACTTATAAAATCTTCTGCAGATGCACAGATTGCTAAGGTTAATTTAATGGCCCGTGAGTGGAAATCTGAACAGATAGTACCTCTGCTTAATTTAGTAGCTGATCACAGAAATGAAATTAAAGACGGTAAATGTTTTTTAACTGAGGAGCAGGCAAAAGCAATACTTGAAATGAAATTACAACGTTTGACAGCGTTAGAAAAGGGTAAGATTGATAATGAGTTAGCAGAATTAGCAAAGATTATTAAGGAATATTTAGAATTGTTATTTTCAGATAAAAATTTAATGAATCTAATTAAAGAGGAATTGTTAACTGTAAAATCTGAAATTGCGACACCAAGAAAGACTGTTATTAAAAATGAGGGAATAAATGTTTCTGATGAAGATTTAATTCAAAAAGAAGATATGGTGGTGACTCTCACTAAAACTGGGTTTATAAAAAGAGTTCCACTTAGTGTATATAGTGCGCAAAAGCGTGGTGGAAAAGGTAGATCTGCAATGACAATGTATGAAGATGACATCATCACAGAGTTACTTGTAACAAATACGCATGCTCCTTTGTTATTTTTCTCGTCACTTGGCAAAGTGTATAAACTAAAAGTATATAAATTACCTGAGGCAAGTCCTCAATCTAAAGGTAGGGCGTTAGTAAATTTGCTACCTCTTGAGCAGAATGACAATATTGCTAGCATTATGCCGATGCCAGAGGATATTGATGAATTAGACAAATTGAATATAGTATTTTCAACGCATAAAGGCAACGCTAGAAGAAATAGCTTAAGTGATTTTACCAATATTCAGGCAAATGGAAAAATAGCTATTAAATTGGATGAGGATGATAAGTTGGTTGGGGTATCAGTTTGTAGTGATGATTCACATATATTATTAGCTACTAGCAAAGGAAAGGCTATTAGATTTTCTATAGAGGCACTAAGAGTATTTAAAAGTAGGTCATCAGATGGTGTTAAGGCAGCTAAGTTATCTGGAGGCAAAGATAATGTTGTCTCGATGTCCGTATTGAATTCTGGTGAATTAGATATCTTAAAAAGAGATGAATATCTTAAAATACCTTTAAAAACTAGGTTAAAATTAGCTACAAAATTATCTGAAAATCATCAAAAACAGTTAGATATTGGAGATTTAGATGTGAATAAAATTGCTCAGGATGAGCAATTTATTTTGACTGTAACGGAGAATGGTTATGGCAAAAGAACATCAGCATATGAATATAGGGTGACAAATCGTAATAGCCAAGGTGTGCTCAATATTGATACTGGAAGTAGGAATGGTTTGGTTGTATCGTCATTTCCGGTCAGAGAAGATGACCAGATAATGTTAATGACAAATTTGGGCACTATCATTAGAACTGAAGTTAATAAAATAAGAGTTACCAGCAGAAATGCAAAGGGAGTTAAAATTATAGATTTAAATAAAAATGAGAAAGTCGTTTCCATTTCTAAAATATCAGTTGAAGATGAAGATGAGAATGAGGGAGAAGACAAGGTTTAATTATAAAGCAACTGCAGCTTGCTGCTACTTTATCGCCTTTGTTTTTGTTTGCTTATTTAATACTAATTTTTCGTATTCAAAAATTGAAATAAATATTGATAATGGTATATTTGAGGCATTACCAGTTGCAATTTCTGAATTTGATGGTCAAAACTTGGATTCAATAGAATTTGGAGCTAAAATCAGAGATGTTTTGGTAAATGATTTAGAAAATTCTGGTTTGTTTAGAGTTATAGATAATGAGGCATTTTTAGAATTACTATCATTTAGTAAAACACCTATTTTTACTAATTGGCGTACTGTTAATGCAAATATGCTATTGGTTACAAAAGTTAATTTAGACAGACGAAATAATTTTGTTGATGTTAGCTATAAGTTATACGATGTATTTAAGGAAAAAGAAGTAGAAAGTGGTGATTATAAAATTGTTATAGATGGATGGAGGAGAATTGCGCATAAGATAGCAAATAGTATTTATAAAAAATTTCTTGGTGTTGAGGGGTATTTTGATTCACGTGTGATATTTGTTGCTGAAATGGGAAATGAGAAAAATAGAATGAAAAGGCTAGCAATAATGGATCAAGATGGAGCAAATTTTAAATTCTTAACCAATGGGGATGAGCTTATATTATCGCCAAGATTTGACACAAAATCTCAAAGAATAACTTTTATGAGCTATAAAAATAGAAAAAAACCTCCAAAAGTATACGTATTGGATCTAGAAACAGGAAAACAGGATTTAATTGGAGATATGTCAGGGATGACTTTTGCACCCCATTTTGCTCCAGATAATAATCATATAATTATGTCACTTGCAAAAAAGGGAACGACTAATATCTATGAAATTGATTTAAATTCAAAAGTGAAGAAAGAGATGACTAATTCGTCAGGTGGTATTGATACATCACCATCTTATTCACCAGATGGCAAATATATTTTATTTAATTCAGATAGGGCAGGAGCAAGTAGCCAAATTTATATAATGGACAGAGATGGTTCAAATATTAAAAAGATAAGTGCAGGACAGGGAAGTTATAGAACTCCAATATGGTCTCCTGATGGTAAGTGGATAGCATTTACCAAGATATCAGGTAGTTTTTATATAGGTATTATGAAGCCTGATGGCAGTGATGAGAGGTTATTAACTAGTAGCAGGCTGGAGGAAGGACCTTCATGGGCGCCCAATAGTAGGACTATAATTTTTAGCAGGCAAAAAAATAGTGGAGAAAATAAGCTTTATGCTATTGATATTGATGGCAATAATGAGAGGTTGTTTTATTCTCCAACAAATGGATCTCAACCTTCTTGGTCAGCGCATTTAAATTGATAAACATTTTAATCTTACAATATTATTGTAGATGGATTGTTGCTTTGTCTCTTCCAGTTAAGAAATTCCACATTAATTTTGAAAGTTGTTTTGTCCCATAAATGGCAACATCCTTCTCCTCGCTAGATGATAGCTTTTTTAACAAATCAAAACATTTTTGTGAATGCCACTCATCAGCATCAATATGAACTTCAAAAAATTTGATTGTTTGGCTATTATTGATTCCGTAAAATTTAGATAAGCCAATAATTTTTGATTTTGCAATTTCTGGGATTTGGTGTTGGAAGCATAAATATTAGATAGCGTATAAATAGGAAAAGTGCTAACCTTTGACCTAAAACAATACAGGTATCAAATGAATTTTGAAATAATAGTAAGAAAAAAAGAAAAAGGCGAGGTAGTATCAGAGAGGCTAATTAAGAAAGTAGAAATAAAGAGAGCTGAGACGATACTGGAATTAGGGTTTAGGCATAAAGAGCAAATAGG
>NZ_JAJBJD010000156.1 GCF_021811875.1 Candidatus Bandiella numerosa
TCTCTCAGAGACTTTATCAAGAGATACAATCGAAAAACCAAGGCTTATTCCAAAGCCGCTGATATGGCTGAATTATCTGTGTATATACATTTCTTCTTTGACGCTATATTTGCTTAGCAATGCCTAAAAATGTGGTTAATATTATGGTAGCTTTTCTGCCCATTAAATACCCGATTTTGCCTATAACCAAACCACCTATAGGTCTTAGAAAATAGGTAGAGGAGAACGCAAATGCAGCAAGTAGCCTAGCAGTGGTTGGGTCTGATTTTGGAAAAAACAAATCATCAAGTAAAATAGCCATATGAACATATAGCATCAAGTCAAAATATTCAAGAAAAGTGCCAAATGATATTACGGCAATCGCCTCTTTTTGATATCTAGTAAGTTTGCTATTATTAGCTGACATGATAATTTATTCCCTAAAATTATATATGCAGAGAGGCTTGCATATATAATTTTAATTATCAAGCTTTTTTGAAAATTTATATGTGATTACAGTTGTATTGATATAAAAATTTATTACAACAACACAGATTCACCACAACCACACTTACCCTTTTCATTTGGGTTGACAAAAACAAAGCCTGATTGAATCTTTTCATCCACATAATCAAGTTTTGTTCCAAAAATTTTCAATACAGCACTCGGATTGATAAAAACTCTTATACCTTTATCGTTGACTTCTTCATCAAGTTCTTTTTTTTGATAAATATATTCAAATTTATACTTACTGCCTGAACAACCACCAGCTTCTACATTTATACCAATACCTATTGGCTTTTTGCTATCTTTTTTAAGCAGCTCCCTAATATGATCAGCAGCAGAATCCGTAATTGAGATTATATTTTTCTTCATTTCCTAAATTCAGTTTTTATTTTATCAACAATCAACTTCATGTTCATACTTAAAGAACCCTTTACTAGCATTATATCATCTTCTTTTAGATAGTCAGTAATAATCTCAGCCATCTTGGCAGAATTTTCAGTACACACCCCCCTAATATCTTGATTGGAATGATTATATAAATTCTCCATTAATTTACCAACGCAAAAAATTTTATCAACACCATTAAGTTTAATATTTTTATGAAAATCCATCTCTTTATCACCTAATTCCTTCATATCACCAAGTATAGCAATAACACGAGAAGTATCAGCTTTTAACGATTTTAAATTTTGTATTGCAGAAGCTAACGCCTCAGGACTTGAATTATAAGATTCATCTACTAATTTCATGTTACTTTTTAATTCAATTACTTCACCTCTACCAGATTGAGGTTTAAAATTTTCAAGAGATTTTTGTATAGAGTTTAAATCAAGATTTAAAGTAACAGCACAGATAAATATAGCTAATGAGTTAAATATTAAATGCTCTCCAACATCAATGTCAAATTTCTGTGTATAACCTTTATTATAGCAATTAATGTGAGCTATTTTATACATTTTACTGTTGTTATCTATATTTTTTATATAACAATCTGCTTTTGAATTTTTACCAAACGTGCAAATTTTCACTCCATATTCTTTAGCTTGATTATTTTGGATTTCAAAGTGATTAGAATTGGTATTCAATATACCAAAACCAGATGGCGCAATATTTTCAAAAATTTCTGATTTTGCATAGGCAATTTCCTCAATAGAGTTAAAAAATTCCAAATGTACTGGGTGTATATTAGTGATAACCGCTACGTCAGGATTAGCTATTTTGGTAAGATTTGCAATTTCTCCTTTAGCACTCATTCCTAATTCCAATATACAAAAATCAACATCTTTAGGGCAGCTAATTAATGACAAAGGTAATCCATAGTGATTGTTCAAATTCTTCTTTGTTGCAAATGTTTTTCCACATGATGAAAGTGCTAACCTAAACATTTCTTTAGTGCTTGTTTTTCCAAGACTACCTGTTATCCCAATTACCACGCCTTTTAAAGATTTTCTACGGTATATTGCAAGAGAATTTAGAGCCTCTAAAACATTATCAACCTGTATTACTTTTTCAATGTTTACCGAATTTACTTTCTGGATATCACCTGAGATACAAACGCTAGCTCCTTTTCGTATTGCATCATCGATAAAATCATTTCCATTAAAATTCTCTCCTGATAACGCAAAAAACATATCACCTTTCTCAATTGTTCTTGAGTCTGTTGAAACTCCTGTGATTGGAGCTAGGAATTCACCCTTCACAATTTTATTTAGAGCTTCGCCAACTTCATTTATATTCCACAAAATTTTCTTCATTGTTGCACACTCATTTTTCTTAGCCTTTTTCTAATTGCTGATGATGGAATTTTCATAGATTCCCTATATTTAGCCACAGTTCTGCGTGAAATTGAAATGTTATAATGTTCGCTCAGTATATTACTTATAGCCTCATCTGACAATACATTACTATTCTCTTCACTTGAAATGGAAGCATAAATAAAGGCCGTTGCATAAATGCAAAGCAAGGAAGATATGCAATAAATGGATTTAAAAAATTAGATTCATATAAAGAAGAACGATAAGTTTGGTATAAAAGCTGATAGAATAATAGGA
>NZ_JAJBJD010000157.1 GCF_021811875.1 Candidatus Bandiella numerosa
TCTCTCAGAGACTTTATCAAGAGATACAATCGAAAAACCAAGGCTTATTCCAAAGCCGCTGATATGGCTGAATTATCTGTGTATATACATTTCTTCTTTGACGCTATATTTGCTTAGCAATGCCCATCTGCTGAGTATGTTTTTATAGATAATGGCTCCACAACAGTTGAAACACCGCTCTTTTTCTCAATTTCAATAACAAATGGATCAATACTTTGAGTATTTTTTAAATATCTTATAGTTGTCAAAGAAATTATAATGAGTATAAAACACACTATCAACAACAACAACAACAACAACAACAGATTTCTTTGAATTACTGTAGACTGGTATCTATCGTCACTCCAATTTTTCAATTCCTTATTAGCTGTTATAAAATTAGTTACGTTGCTCTCTTCTTTAGCAACGGTCTCTGTGTTTTTTTTTAAAAAATTTTTTAAAATTCATTCTGCCTTTTTAAAAGTAATATTACTCTTTGCAAAATCCCAATTTAGATTGAATTTTACAATTTTATCCAAATAACCTGCTCTATCATTTTTATAATCAATGTAATATGCATGCTCCCATACATCTACAGTTAATATTGCAATTTTATTAAATATTAGTGGATTATCAGCATTCTTAGACTGCATTATTTTCAATGTTAAAGTTTCAGGATCTTGTATCAACCAAATCCAGCCACTACCAAATAATGTTATACCTGCATTGATAAACTCAGTATAAAAATTGTCTAAATTTTCAAAATTTTCATTTATCATGTCAAGTACCTGATCAGTTGGAGAATTTACTTCCTTGTATTCAGTAATAGATCTCCAATAAAAATCATGATTCCAAATTTGTGCCGCATTATTAAAAATACTTGAATCCTCATATACGTAAGATTCTTTAATTATTTCTTCTAAAGTTTTAGATTCATAGTTGGTTTTATTTATTAATTTATTAAGCTTATCCACATATCCCTGATGATGCTTATCATAATGAAAATTCACAGTTTCTTCTGAAATAGTGGGCTTTAATAAGTCCCTTGAGTAAGGCAAGCTTTGAAGTTCAATCATCTTATTTTTTGTACAACATAAACATTTTAGCTCAAGGTTAATGAGCAAAGTGTAAATTTGCAAGAAATATCGTCTTGTTTTATATATTTTTTAGCGTAAATTTAATCTAAGTATAAATGCAAAAATTATTATGATCAGTGAAAAATCAACTATCTCTATATTCGGTGGCAATGGATTTATCGGAAGTAATCTGGTTAAAAATTTAGCCAAATTGGATGCTAAGATCAACGTGATACAAAGCACTTTTAGTGCACATGATGACTTGTTTTTATGTGGATTGCCAGGTCAAATATGCACCGTCAAGTTTTGTGATACTAAAGCTTTTTATGAAAGTATATTTAGCAATTCCAATTATGTCATTAATCTAATTGGAGCACTGAGAGAGAATAAAAATAAATCATTTAAAGAACTGCACATCAATATCCCAAAACAAATAGCTCATTATGCAACGAAATATTCAATCAAAAAATTAATTCACATATCGGCCTTAGGTATTGATAAAACCCATAAAATATCTTCTTATGCAAAAACAAAATTGAAAGGAGAAAGCGAGTTGTTACAAAATTATCCAAATGCCACTATAGTCAGGCCAAGCGTAGTATTTGGTAGTAATGATAAATTTATTAATGAGCTAATTCATCTGGTCACAATTTTACCAATATTTCCTTTAATCAATGAAGGGCATGTTTTTTTTCAACCAATTTTTGTTGAAGACCTAACGCAAGCTATATGCAAAATTCTTCTCACCAATGATGAATCATGGAATGGAAAAATTTTAGAAATAGGCGGACCTGATAAATTGACATTTTTGGAAATACTGAATTACATTTTTAAAAAGCTTAATAAAAAACCTTGTTACCTTCCTATCAATTATAACATCATAAAATGGATTTCTCATTTATCCAAATTTATAAAAAATTTTCCAATTACCCCAGAAGAAGTAGATTTATTATTAGTGAATAATACTATTGGTGATAAAAATCTGG
The DNA here is from genome assembly GCF_021811875.1 of Candidatus Bandiella numerosa. Classification (GTDB taxonomy): domain Bacteria; phylum Pseudomonadota; class Alphaproteobacteria; order Rickettsiales; family Midichloriaceae; genus Aquirickettsia; species Aquirickettsia numerosa_A. The sequence goes on from NZ_JAJBJD010000157.1 coordinate 2,042, forward strand.
CTGACACATTCAATATCAACTTAACACCATTAAAATACTATATAAATAAACAATTAGGCATTGCCTAATAATTTTGAAATGTTATATCTCAATTTACATGTTGCTTAACTTTCACTCCGTGTTTTGGGCTTCATTTAACGCTTTAATGTGGTGGGTATGTATAGATCCAAAAGAATATTAGATTTTTTGTCGCTTGTCTGGTATAACAAAAAGGTCAGAGTGCTGCAGTTATTTGTAGTTATTTGCTCCTGACTTCATGCACTTTTTCGCTAGACAGCGCAATATTCCTGGGGTTTATTTTTTTCTAGGCACTACCACTTAAGTTTTTTTGTTAATTTAAATTTAGATTTTTAGAGTTGCTCTATACCAATTCAAATGGTGAATTAGTAATATTTATACCAAGGACTTTATATATCTTCCTGACTTCTTCAGTGATGACTGAAGGAATGCAGTATTTTTTATCAGTAGAAATATCTTTTAGTATACTTGCTTGAA
>NZ_JAJBJD010000158.1 GCF_021811875.1 Candidatus Bandiella numerosa
ACTTTGCCGTCAGCTTCCTTCCGCCAACTCCTCACGAAGTTAACCTTGCCTCAGCTAATGGACAGCTCTATATCAGCCCATGAGGGACTTGAACCCTCTACTCTTACATCATGCACGGCGCACAAAAAATGACAGTTTGGCCAGCGCTGTCGATAGGGCAGATAAAAATTTGTACAAGGCCAAGAATTCAGGTAAAAATATGATCATTAGCTAATTTTGTTATTCGCTAATATTGATTTTGGAAATTCTATAATTATATAGGATATAGGTTATGTAAATTAATTAAAATCGCTGACAGAAATGGTAAAGTCAAAAAAACAAATCAAAAAATTTGATGCTGAAATTGGCAAAGTTTTGAATCTAATGATCAACTCTTTATATACAAATAAAGAGATTTTTTTGAGAGAATTAATTTCTAATGCTTCAGATGCATGTGATAAATTGAGATATCAGATTATAGATAAACCTGAGCTGATTGAAAATGGTAATAATGAATTGAAAATAAGTATCCAACTTGATAAAGATAATAAACTTATTATCATCTCCGATAATGGGATAGGTATGAATAAAGAAGATTTAATCAACAATTTGGGTACAATTGCAAGCTCTGGAACGCAAAAATTTATCGAACAATTTGGTGATAGCAAAAAAAATAATTTAAATTTAATTGGTCAATTTGGCGTTGGATTTTACTCTGCTTTTATGGTTTCTGAATCAATAACCGTACTTACATCAAAGGCAGGAGAAAAAGAGGTATATGAATGGCATTCTGACGGCAAAGGTGAATATTCTATTGAAAATTCTAGTCAAGAGTTTAAAAGAGGAACCAAAATAACACTAAAAATCAAGGATTCAGAATTAGAATTTTTGGAGCCACATAGAATAAGGCACATTATTAGAACATATTCAGACCATGTAGCTTTTCCTATTGAGTTAGTTGGTGAGGATAATAAAGGTGAAATAATAAATAAAGCTTCTGCAATTTGGGCAAGGAATGTTTCTGAAGTTACGCAAAAGGAGTACGAAGAATTTTTTAATCATGTTTCGCATTTCCCTGGTAAGCCGTGGTTAACTTTACATAATAAAGCAGAGGGGGTAATAGAATATACTAATTTACTATTTATACCTGATACAAAGCCATTTGATTTATTTCATCCAGATAGAAAAACAAGGGTAAAATTATACATAAAGAGGGTCTTTATCTCTGAAGAAGGGAATGATCTGATACCTCCTTATTTGAGGTTTTTGAGAGGAGTGGTTGATTCAGAAGATTTGCCGTTAAATATTAGTAGAGAAACCCTGCAACACAATAAAGTTTTACATAAAATTAAAAGTTCAATTGTAAAAAAAGTGTTGGGTAGTTTAAAAGTAAAAGCTGAAACTGACCCAAAAGAATACATGAAATTTTGGAAAAATTTTAGTGAAGTGCTGAAAGAAGGCTTGTGTGAGAGCACGTTAGAAGAAAAAAAGCAGCTGTTGGAGATATGTAGATTTAACTCTACATCATCAAAAGATGAACTTATTAGCCTTGATCAATATCTTGAAAGAATGATTGAAGGACAAAATGAAATATACTTCTTAAACGGAGATAATATCGAGTCTTCAAGAAATCACCCTCAACTAGAAGGATTTAAAAAAAGAGGCATCGAAGTTTTACTTCTTAACGATCATGTTGATAATTTTTGGATTAATGTAGTGCATCAATATAAAGACAAGGATTTTAAATCTATCACGAACGAAAAAATAGATTTAAATAAATTGAAAAATACAGAGGAAGAAAAAGATGATGATAAGAGTAAATCACAAGAGAGCTCCAAGTTAATTGAGTTTGTTAAGGAAATATTAAAAGATAGAGTTAAAGATGTAGTTATCTCGTCCAAACTCGTAAGTAGTCCAGCGTGCATTTCAACAATAGAAGGTGGTATGAATCCAAGAATGGAAAAATTTCTTATGGAGCAAAATCAGCTTAATGTAAAATCGGCAAGAATATTTGAAATTAACCCGAATCATTCTATTTTTAAAAAAATCAATGATTCTTTATCAAATAGTAAAGACGATAATGAATTGAATAGGGACATGATTGAGGTTGTTTATGGTCAAGCATGTTTAATAGAAGGTGATTCAATAGACAATCCTAGCAATTTTGCACTTAAACTTAACTCGCTTCTTGAAAGAGTGATCTAAAAAGAAAGAGTTGCAATTAAATCGTCTTAGAATTAGAAGAACTGCTATTTTCTACTATTTTTTCGGCAAAGGTTCTGTTGCTGAACCTTTTTTCACTTAATATGTAAGGCCGTTGCATAAATGCAAAGCAAGGAAGATATGCAACAAATGGATTTAAAAAATTAGATTCATATAAAGAAGAACTATAAGTTTGGTATAAAAGCTGATAGAATAATAGGAATTCAAGAAAGTTAACAAAATATTATGCTAAATTAGCATGTTGCATGCCGATTTGCTGATCTTAGCCACACATATTTAAAGCTTTTAAGAGA
>NZ_JAJBJD010000201.1 GCF_021811875.1 Candidatus Bandiella numerosa
TATCAGAGTTTAGCAAAGAGGTGTTTTCAAGTTTAAGCGATCTGACCTCCTGTCTTTCTCTCGAGAGCTGGCTTGAAATCGCGCCATTTTCATCCTGCATTTCCTGTACATTTTTATCAAGCAAGGTGATTCTTTCATTTAGCTCGTGCATTTTGTAAACATTGTTTGCGTCTCTGAGTCGCAAATGTTCGTACTGCATCCTTAAGTCATCGAGTTCCTTGAGTCTTTCCTCGTGTTCTTGTATTTGCTTCCCCATGACAACCCTTCTGAGGTCATCGGTAATATCTTTGATTGGCTTTTCCTTCTGTCCGTCTCGAACCTTCATTATCTGGATGGTGTATCTAAACTTTACAAGAGCCAGGCGTAAGGTCATCTGGTTTTTGAAGTAATTGTGGTCCTCACTGAATTTCTTCAGCGACATGAGTTCATCGACAAGCGCCTGCTTTTCATCTTCGTACTTCTTAACGATCTGTCTCTCGTGCTCTTTATATTTGTTTTCCGAGGCAATGGCTTCGTCTCGTCTCGCTCTGTTAATCATGTTGAGGTTCGACTGCGTGAGGTACTGATTTTCCTCAATTTTCATGTTGATTTGATATCTTAAGGACTTCTTTTCTGCTTCCATCGACAGGCGGACTTCATTTAAGTGGTCGGCGGGTTCTTTTTTGATTTTATGGATGCATGGAATCATCTCCCTCGGCGATAACTCATTCAGATAGTCTT
>NZ_JAJBJD010000159.1 GCF_021811875.1 Candidatus Bandiella numerosa
AAAAAAAAAAAAATTTTTTAAAATTTTTAAAAAATTTAAAAAAAAAATAAAAAAAAATTTTTTAATAAATGTACCTATTGAAAGTAAAAAAACCGCCTCTTTTTGCGTTTTAGTGAGCTTTTTAGCCATAATTACATTCCCCAGTGAGAAATTTATGATGCTAAGGCTAATAGTTATTTTTTATTAATTCAAGCTTTTTATTAGTTTATTTCAAAAATTCTATGTGCTAATGTAACCTAGATTAATAAGTTGAAAACATACTGTATAGTACTAATGGTAGATTCAAGTGCTAAGAAAAATATCAAGAATATTTCAATAAATTTTGGACCTCAGCATCCTGCTGCTCACGGTGTTTTAAGGTTGATTTTAGAAATGGATGGTGAGGTTGTTGAACGTGCAGATCCTCATATTGGTTTATTGCATAGAGGGACAGAAAAGCTTATAGAATATAAAACATATCTTCAAGCAGTTCCATATTTTGATAGGCTTGATTATGTTTCTCCAATGTGCCAAGAACACTGCTTTGCTCTTGCAGTTGAAAAATTGTTGAAATTTAAGGTTCCTTTGCGCGCTCAATATTTAAGGGTTCTTTTTAGCGAAATTACAAGAATTTTAAATCATATATTAAACGTAACTACCTATGCTCTCGATGTTGGTGCAATGACCCCGTTGTTATGGATGTTTGAAGAGAGGGAGGTAATGCTGGAATTTTACGAAAGAGCCTCCGGTGCTAGGCTTCATTCTGCATATATTAGGCCTGGTGGAGTTGCGAAAGACGTAGATGAAAAATTACTAGAGGATATATTTATTTTTTTTGAAAAATTTCCAAGCAAAATATCTGATATGGAAACGTTGTTAGATGAAAATAGAATTTTTAAACAACGCCTTGTTGATATTGGAAAAGTAACGAAAGAGCAATGTCTAGATTGGGGATTTTCTGGCCCTATGATAAGAGCTTCTGGTATACCTTGGGACTTAAGAAAATCTCAACCTTATGAAATATATGAGGAGCTTGATTTCAAAATACCTATTGGCAAAAATGGTGATTGTTATGATAGATATCTTGTGAGAATGGCTGAAATGAAAGAGTCTATCAAGATAGTTAGACAGTGCCTTGAAAGGATGCCAAAAGGTGATGTGCACTCTGGTGATAAAAAAATAACACCACCATCAAGAAAAGACATGAAGCAATCAATGGAGGCGTTGATTCATCATTTTAAATTATTTACAGAGGGCTATAATGTTGGACCTGGAGAAACTTATACTGCTGTGGAAGCTCCCAAGGGTGAATTTGGAGTGTATTTAATAGCTGATGGAAGCAATAAACCGTGTAGGTGTCATATTAGAGCGCCAGGTTTTGCTCATTTACAAGCTCTTGAGGTCATGAGTAAAGGTCATATGCTAGCTGATGTTGTTGCAAATATTGGTAGTCTTGATGTTGTTTTTGGAGAAATAGATAGGTAATGCATTATGTCGTCGATATTTAAAGAGCGCAATTTTGAACAACCAAAATCCTTCAAGTTTTCTGCCAGTAATCTCAAAAAAGCCAATGAATATATAAAAAGATATCCTGAAGGAAAGCAAAGGAGTGCGGTTATGCCATTGTTGTATTTGGCTCAAGAGCAACATGATAATTGGATACCTTTTGCGGCAATGGATTATATTGCTGAGTTACTTGATATGCCTGCCATTCAAGTTTATGAGGTGGCAAATTTTTATACAATGTTTAATAAACAACCTGTTGGAAAGTATCTTATACAAGTTTGTAGAACAACGCCATGTATGCTTAGAGGTGCCAAAGATATCGCAAGGGTATGCAAGAAAAAGCTGAATATCGAATTAGGAGAAACAACAGAAGATAATCAATTTACTTTGGTTGAGGTCGAATGCTTAGGAGCATGCGTTGCAGCACCTCTGGTTCAAATCAATAATGATTATCATGAAAATCTCACTCCTGAGTCAATGGAAAAATTAATAGATAAATTGGGAAAGAAGTAATTGAATTTTAATTGAGCTTTTGCTATAATTTGCCTAATGAATTTAGGTAAAAAAATATGGCAGATACGGAATTTACAAGCTTTTAAATTTAATCCAGAAAGGCGATAGAGATAGTATTTTATCTTACGCTAAAGAGTATCCGGAACGGCACAGTCAAGTTAAAAATAGAATAAAATTCTGATATTGAATAAAAGATTATAAAATTGTAGGATTTAAAAAAATAAATATCAAAAAAGATGAAGGGCACCGTCAAGTTAATGGAAATATGGCCGCAACACAACCCTGACCCTTAAATTTTAGGCAGCAGCTATCTCCTGACTTCATGCACTTTGAGAGAAGTGTATAGGGCACCGTCAAGTTAATGGAAATATGGCCGCAACACAACCCTGACCCTTAAATTTTAGGCAGCAGCTATCTCTTGGATAGCTTCATCCCAAATAAATTTAGCTTTTTGAAAATTCTCTCTTTGGA
>NZ_JAJBJD010000160.1 GCF_021811875.1 Candidatus Bandiella numerosa
CTTACTCTTCTCTATACGTTCTTCTGCTTCTCTTACTAAAAATGACATTTTGCCTCCTCTTTCGTATGTACTTATCTTTTCATTCTATCATATATGTTTCTTTCTGCCTATTATGCAATGGTCTTCTAAAGTGCCCAATGAAAAAAAACAAATTGTTACCAAATCGCACTTGAGTATAAAAAAATTTAAAATATTCTTTATCCCTAAACTATTTTTTGGCAAATCGTTAGAAATTGTGATACATTGATGTTAAATTCTTTATTTAAGATAAACAAAAAGAAATGAGTATTCAAAGCATACTAAATCAGCTTCCTCAATACGCTTATGACATTGATAAAAGCATAAGAGAGATATTTTTTCAAGACTTACAAACTTTAGAAAAATATCAAATTTTTGGTATAGCACTTACTGCTGGATATGCATTAAAGCATGAATGCCTATTAAATTATATACGTCCTGAAGCTAAAAGGTACTTAGATAATAATGAAGCTAATGCCTGTAAAATTGCAGTAAGTACAATTTCTATGACTAGTATGTATCACAATTTTACTAAAGGTGTTGATGATGAGATTATTAAAAACATGCCTTCAAATTTGTCCTTAAGTAATTTGGCAAGTCATAATATAGATGAAAAAGATTTTTCGATGTATTGCCTCGTTGCTTCTATAGTATATGGATGCAACTACTGTATGAATGTGCATATTAAAAAATTAAGAAAGTATAATTGCTCATCTGAGACAATTCGTGATATTGGTAGAATAGTTTCCGTGATTAAGGCAGCAGGAGACGTACTAGAAATTGAAAGAATGCGAAGCTATGATTTTATAGTAAGAGAAGAAAGCTTTTAAATATCAACATTGTGAAAAAAATTGCAATTATTGGTAGGGAGAATGTTGGTAAATCTACTTTGTTCAACAAACTGTGCCAAAAAGAGCTATCTATTGTTAACAATCAGCCTGGAGTGACGCGGGATTATGTTAAAAACATAGGAAAGCTATATGATTTGAAATTCGAGTTAATAGATACTGCAGGGTGGTATTTAAAAAAGAAAAATGAGATAACACCTAAAATTAAAACTAATACATCTCTCGCTATTGAGGAAGCAGATTTTATTTTTTTTGTTGTTGATGCAAGAACGTTATTATCTGAAGAAGATATTATTTTGGCTAAATCTGTAAGAAAGCTTCAAAAAAATACTCTTTTGCTAGCTAATAAATCTGAATCAAAGAAAGCTCTAACAAAGGAAGATTTAATTAAATTGGGACTAGGAGAAGGAATTTTTATTTCAGCAGAACATAGATTGGGGTTTGAGGATATTTATCATGTAATGAAATCCAACATAGATAGCGCAATTGAGTTAGTTGAGGAGAGTGCTGATAATCTATCAATTGCTATAGTTGGCAGACCGAATGTTGGTAAATCAACTTTATTTAATTCAATATTGGGTTTTGAAAGAAGTTTGGTCTCTGATATTGCTGGAACGACAAGAGATTATTTGCTTTACGAAATCAATGTTAATGGAGTTACAATCAATTTAATTGATACAGCTGGTGTTAGGAGAAAAGCTAAAATTCAAGAAAAAATTGAAGAGTTATCTATATCCAAAACTATAGAAGCAATTAAAGTATCTGATATTGTTTTGTTAATTATGGATTCAGAAAACGCATTTGAAAAACAGGATTTAGTGCTTGCTAACCTGGCTCTGAGACATAATAAATTACTCATTCCAGTTATTAATAAACAAGATTTAATAGAAGATATTGATAAGTTTAAAGAAGAGGTTCAGTATTTAATGACTAAGCGATTGCCACAAATTAAAGATATTTTTAGTATTTTTATCAGTGCACAGAAAAGTTTTAACAAAAATTCTTTGTTTAAGAAGATAATTGATTTGTGGAACTTATATAATATAAAAATTCCCACATCAAAACTTAACAGTTGGCTCAGTAATACTCTTGAAACGTATAGCATGCCAATAATGAAGAATAACATAAAACTTAAAATTAAATATGTGAAGCAAAATTCATCATGTCCACCAACATTTGTTTTTTTTGTTAACATTTCAAATAAAATTGAAATCAACAAAAATTTCGAGAAATTCCTGACAAACTCTTTAAGGGCAAAATTCTTATTACAAGGAATACCTATTAAAATTCATTTTGTTTTTAGTAAAAATCCTTTTATTTCATAAAAAGTAAAAAAAAATCATTGACTATAAACCATAAATTGGACTTAGATAGTTAATTACTGAGTAAGACCATTGCATAATAGGCAGAAAGAAACATATATGATAGAATGAAAAGGTAAGTACATACGAAAGAGGAGGCAAAATGTCATTTTTAGTAAGAGAAGCAGAAGAACGTATAGAGAAGAGTAAGTTAGTGCGAATAGCAGGAGTGATTAATTGGAAGAGAGTGGGGTCAAAGATGGG
>NZ_JAJBJD010000037.1 GCF_021811875.1 Candidatus Bandiella numerosa
TTCTTGAATTCCTATTATTCTATCAGCTTTTATACCAAACTTATCGTTCTTCTTTATATGAATCTAATTTTTTAAATCCATTTATTGCATATCTTCCTTGCTTTGCATTTATGCAACGGCCTTTATTATCAATTTATTTGCTTTTGTTTAATGCTTTAAATAGAATAGTGATTACATATACACCATCGACAGCTCTGGATTTAAATGAATAGCCTAAAAATTAATAAAGAAACGCAGAAATGTTTAAACGATTGGATAACTTATCTTGATAAAAACCTAAATTATTCACAAAATACAATCAATGCATATATCACAGATATATATTATTTTTTACAATTTATTTTTAATCATCATGGAGAATCAATATCACTTGAATTATTAGATAAATTGGAAGTACATGATTTTAGATCTTGGTTGGCATCTAGAAAAAGAAATAATATAGCAAGTGTTTCTAACAATAGAACCATATCCTCGATAAAGAATTTTTATAAATTTTTGAAAGAACAATATAAAATAGAAAATCAAAATATAAATCTTGTAAAAATTGCAAAGTTAAATAAACCACTGCCTAGAGCATTACCAGTAAAATCTGCTATTGAAATAATGAATACTATAGAAAAAATCAGTAATAATTTTTGGATTGGACAAAGAAATAAAGCAATCGCATATTTACTATATGGATGTGGAATGAGAATTAGTGAAGCATTGAACCTCAGGGTAAATAATTTTTACGATGAATTTCTTAGAGTAATTGTTTCAGGAAAAGGCAACAAAGAACGGGAACTATATTTGCTACCAATAATTCAAGAACAAATAAAAAGCTATATTTCATCCTGTCCATATAAATTTCAAAATAATAGCTTTTTATTTTACGGGGAGAAAGGAGATAAGCTAAATCCTGATGTTTTTCGAAAAACCCTAAGAAAATTGAGGGCAGTATTATGTCTCCCTGATTTCACCACACCCCATTCTCTAAGGCACAGTTTTGCAACACATTTATTAGCCAATTCTGAAGGAGATTTACGAACAATTCAGGAATTATTAGGCCACAAAAATTTGTCTACTACCCAAAGATATACTAAAATTGACACGAACTACTTAGTGAAAAATTTTATCAATTTTCATCCGAGGAGTAAAGAATAGCCTGTATTAATCTCTCATACAACAAGATATCGCCATCATCATTAAATTTATTGAAATGGTAATTAAGCCATTTTACATGAAACTATCTAATTTTCTAGACCTGGTTTTATGCCTTAATTTTCTAAGTGCTTTAGCTTCAATTTGCCTAATTCTTTCTCTCGTAACATCAAATTGTTTTCCAACTTCTTCCAAAGTATGATCAGTTTCCATACTTATACCAAACCTCATCCTTAAAACTCTTTCTTCTCTTGGCGTTAAAGTAGCTAAAACTTTGGTAGTTGTTTCTCTTAAATTTGAATGCACAGCAGAATCGATTGGTTTAATTGCATTGGTATCTTCAATAAAATCACCCAACATACTTCCTTCATCATCACCAATGGGATTTTCTAAACTCATTGGCTCTTTAGAAATTTTCAATACTTTTTTTACCTTATCTACTGGAATTGACAATTGCTCTGCTATCTCCTCAGACGTGGGATCTCTACCTAAATCATGCGCTAATTGCTTGGATGTGCGTATTATTTTATTTATTGTTTCAATCATGTGCACCGGTATTCTAATCGTTCTGGCTTGATCAGCAATCGAACGAGTGATGGCCTGCCTAATCCACCATGTCGCATAAGTTGAAAACTTATATCCTCTACGATATTCAAATTTATCAACAGCTTTCATTAACCCAATGTTTCCTTCCTGTATCAAATCAAGAAATTGTAACCCACGATTAGCATATTTCTTAGCAATTGAAATTACTAATCTTAAATTCGCCTCTATCATATCTTTTTTAGCTTTTGTAACCTCTCTTTCCCATTTCTGTATGTTCTGAAAAATTAATTTAAACTCAAAGATTGGCAAACCACACTTTGTTTCTATTTTTTCGAATTTTTGCCCTATTTTTTGAAAAAATGTTAAATTATCATCGATAAATTTTGCATATTTTATACCCTTTTTCGTCAAAGATTCCAACCATTCATTATCCAGCTTAATGCTATTATACATCTCGATGAACTGAGCTCTATTGAATTTAGATTGAGTTGCAGTTTTAAATATGTCACATTCTATTTGGATAATACTTTTATTGATATCTTTTAGCAGTATAAAAATACTGTTAATGTACTGATCATCAAGCTTTATTTCATCCAATAACTCAGCTATTTTACTAGTTTTCTCGTTGATAATGTTTTGCTTATTTTTATCCTGCGTTTTCTTCACGTCGCTATCTTTCAGTTTACTGTTATCGTGATAAAATTTTAGTAATTCTTTACTACATTCTGATATTTTTAATAAAATTTCTAAAACCTTTGGCTTAAGTTCACTCTCTATAGCTGAAATAGATGTATTATGCTCTGTATCAAATTCACCCTCATTGCTTTCTTCATTATCATCAAAATCAACATTAGTCGAATCATCCTGATCAAATGATCGCTCGCTACTTGCCGTAGCATCAATATCTATAACTTCGCGTAGTAGCTTTTTCCCAGTCAGTATATCATCATACCAATCCTGCATCTCTTTGAGCGACATAGGAGCTTGAATTAAAAAAAATAGCTTATTCTTTCTGCTTTCTTCAATTCTTTTAGCTACCTCAACCTCCCCCTCTCTGGTAAGTAGTGACCTATAACCCATTTCCTTTAAATACATTCTAACAGGATCATCATTAACAATACCACCAACGGTACTCTCTGAAGAAGATTCAAATTCATCATCACCTTCACTATCTCTCTCCACTATACTCGATTCCGTATCTTTGTTTATGATTGCTATTCCTGATTCCTTGAGAAAAGAAATCACCCCTTTAACCACTTCATGATCTGCATCCTCAGGAATAATCCTATCAAGTTCCTCAGAAGATATTTTACCAATTTTAATATACTCCTTTAACTTATCATGAAGTTTAGAATTTTGAAATTTGATACTTGTATTTGTCATTATAAGTTTATTTTTTAGTTAAAAATAATGTAAAACTATTGATTTGCAATCTCGTCCTTAAGTTGTCTCTCATACTCCTTTAGGTATAACATCTTTTTCATCAACTTGTCATCAACAGTTAACAATAATTGATTTTTTAATAATTCTATTTCATCCCTAATAGTTCGTATTTTTTTTATGTTAAATGCTCTAAACAAATTTTCCTTGGCCTCTATTTGGGATTCAAATTTTGTAAACTTAGTCAACTTCTCAATAGTTCTACTAAAATCACTTTTTTCTGCTGAATTTGCAATGCTTTTATTGTAAAATGACAACAGCTCATTGTCATTACTAAGGGAAAAATCTAACAACATTTTTCTTACATTGTCAAGTTCATCACATAAATCAGCCTCAATTAGCTCCTCTGTTATTTTATTATCATCCAATAAATCTGGATAATTCCATAAAATACTTAAGATAAAAAGACCTTCCTGATATAATTTATTCTCTTTTGATATGACAGAAAACTGAGAAGAACTTAATTCAAAATTTTTTGTAGATAATTTTGCATATAATAATTTTCTGAATTTATAAATTAGATCGTAATATTTATTTTTAAAATGTTGTAAATAACTCTTTTTAAGAGAATAATCAGCTATATTTTCTGAAATTTTTTCTAAATTAATTTTAAGAGCAATTTTCTTTTCAGGAGTACTTAGGTTATATTTATTTGATTCAATTTCAAATATATAATCAGACAGCGCTATACTTTGAGAGACTAGGTCTTTAAAAAATTCAACACCTTTATTTTTGATAACTTCATCTGGATCTTTTCCATTAGTTAATTTAACAAACTTTAGAGATTTGTTATGAGATATAGATTTTAAACTCTCATATGCAATCTTTCTTGTGGCATTTTTGCCAGCCAAATCATTATCGAAACATATAGTGGGCTCTTGGCATATATCCCACAAAATTTGAATTTGACTTAATTTTATGCCAGCACCAAGTGGCGCTACCACATTTTTAATTCCACAATTTACTAAAGCAATAACGTCCATATACCCTTCAACTACTATTACGTTACCATCTTTATAAACACTATTCTTTGCATAATTATATCCGTATAAATGTTCACTCTTTATAAATATAGGGTTTTCTGCTGAATTCAAGTACTTAGGCTCTCCATCACCTAATATCCTTCCACCAAACCCAATACATTCTCCAGCTCTATTTTTTATAGGAAATATTAAGCGGCCATAAAAAGGATCATATATAAAGTCATTTTTTCTATTTATAACTCCTGAATCAAATAAATCATCATTAGAAAATTCTTTTTTCAACTCACTTAATATAATTGAATGATCTTTGGGTGAAAAACCTAAGTTATACTGCTTTATTATCTCTAATTTTATCCCCCTAGATAAAACATAATTAAGTGCATTTTTACCAATATCACTAAATAACTGCTCTTGGTATAATTCAGCCACTTTTTTGTATATCTGAAAGAAAATTTTATCTTTTTCAAATTTTTCAATTTCTTTTTTATTTTTTATTTTCAGCTTTACACCGGCAATATCAGCCAATTTTTCCAAGGCTTCTTTATATGAAATCCCTTCATCTTGCATTACAAAACTAAAGATATCCCCATGCACACCACACCCAAAACAATGATAAATACGTTTATCATCATTCACAAAAAAAGAAGGGGTTTTTTCTCTATGAAACGGACACAAACCCACATAACCTGCCCCACTCCTATTTTTAAGTAGAATTTTTTTGGCAATTATCTCAGAAGGCAGAATCCTAGACTTAATCAGTTCAACTTCAGAGCTCATGTTTTAAATAATTATAATTAAGTACTAACCCTTACGACTCATAAGACCTGGTAACTTAGCACCTGCACCAATAGGAGTAACAGGTGGAGAGATTGCAGTCATTGGTGTCAAAGATGATATAGAAACCACATCCTTCATGCCTTTTAATGCATTACCTAATCTAGAAATTGCACCAACTGGTGAAGATTCAACAAATGAACTAAGATTTTTTGATTTTTGCAAATTTTCAAATGAAAGATTTATATCTTTAAGAGGTGCAATGTCAATGTGCATACCACCTCCTATAGAACCACCTGTAGTATAATCTCCTGATCCGCCTGCCATAAAAAAGTAAACTTATTTCGTTTATTCTACTAAAATCTTGTAGTATTATCAAATACTTATTTTTTTATTGATTTGATTAATACTAATATTAGAAATGGCATTATTGCTATAAAAAATTGCGCCAATACTCTTGTTTCAAGACCTGGTATTTATAAGATGATTGGTAAGGATGACACGATTCTTTATATAGGTAAGGCAAAAGATTTAAGCAAGAGAGTCATTCAGTATACAAATATTAATAATTTATCCTACAGATTAAAAAGAATGGTATCTCTCATAGAGAGAATAGATATTCTTTTTACTAAATCTGAAATTGAAGCATTAATATTGGAAGCAGATTTAATAAAAAGCATCAAGCCCAAATATAACATTGCTTTAAAAGACGATAAGAGCTTTCCCTATATCGTACTAGATAAAAATCATAACTTCCCTAAGTTAAAAAAATTTAGAGGTAAAAAAAACGATGCTTTAATTTATTTTGGTCCGTTTTTGTCAGTTGACAAGCTGGACAAGATTATTATTGAACTTCAAAAATTATTTTTAATAAGATGTTGTAGTGATTATTATTTCTCAACAAGAAGAAGGCCTTGTCTTATGTATCAAATAAAAAGATGTAGCGCACCATGTGTAAATAAAATAAGCCCAGAAGATTATAACAAATCAATTATCAATTTAAAAAAGTTTTTATCTGGCAAGACTCAAGAAATTTTTTCAGATTTTATAAAAGAAATGCAATATTATAGTGATAAAATGGAATATGAAAAAGCAGCAAATATTAGAGATAAAATAAAGTTATTAAATTATGTACAGTCAAAAAATATTTTTCATGGATTTTCTAACAGAAATATCGATATATTCATTTTCTATGAAGAATCTTCTTCACAAAAATACTGCATACAGGTATATACAATTAGAGATGGTCACAATTTCGGGGATAAATACCATTTTTTTGACAGAAATCCAATAGAATCAGAAAAAGAAATTATTTACAGATTTATTATTCAATTTTATCAAAATAATGAAATACCTAATGAAATATGGTGCAATATTGAAGATATTGACTTTAAAATTATATCAAAAGTAACTCAAAGCACTACTAGATCTAAAATAATCCTACCCAAAAACAAGAATGATAAAAATATTTTTAATTTTGTAATTGAAAATACAAAGGAGGCGTATAACAAATCCATCCAAAATTATTTAACAAAAATAGATATATTTCAGGATATAGCTAAAAAATTTGCTCTTCCCTTTATCCCTGAAAAAATTGAAATTTATGATAATAGCCACAATCATGGAGCTAATCCAGTAGGATGCGTAGTTGTGGTAGGACATGATGGATTCATTAAAAGTGAATATAGAAAATATAAAATTGCCAATAAAAAATGTATGGACGATTATCATATGCTAAGAGAAGTTATCAGACGCAGATTTAAAAAGATTGATCAAAACTCTTTGCCTGATTTAATTATAATCGATGGAGGAAAGGGTCAATTATCTGCTGTAACTGATGAATTTAATAATATGAATATTGATAATGTCAATATAGTTGCAATGTCAAAGGGATTAAACAGAAATTCTGGAAGAGAATTTTTTCATCAAAATGGAAAATTTTCCTTCCAGATTGATAAAAATGATAAAACCCTGCTTTTTTTACAAAATATTAGGGATGAAGCTCATAGATTTGCAGTGACATCACATAGAAATTTAATGAGGAAAAATAGTAAGAAATCGGAATTAGATGCAATTAAAGGCATTGGTGAAAAAAGAAAAAAGAGTTTGCTTTTGTATTTTGATTCGCTAAATAATTTAAAATTAGCAAGTGAGGAAGACATTGCTAAAATAGAAGGTATAAACAAGAAATTGGCAAAAAATATTTTTCAGTATATACATAAGTCTAACGACAAAGTGTAAGCACAATATCATGCAAAAAAATATACCAAATATTTTAACTTCACTTAGAATACTTTTGATACCCATTTTGGTGTCAGCATTTTACATTGATTCTAAAATTGCACATTATACTGCAGTTACAATCTTTATATTTGCAAGTATTACTGATTATTTTGATGGTTTTTTAGCCAGAACCTGGAGGGTTCAATCAAATTTTGGAAAAGTTTTAGATCCAATTGCCGATAAATTGCTTGTTGCAGCAACTCTTATGATGATGGTAGATAGAAGCATTGCACCAGTGCTCCCTGCTTTAGTTATTTTGTGTAGAGAGATATTAGTTTCTGGAATGCGTGAATATTTAGCAGAATTAAAAGTAAGCGTGCCAGTAAGTCATTTAGCAAAAATTAAAACAGCTGCTCAGATGATTGCCATCATTATATTACTTTTAGGAGAAGAGACTACAGGGATACCTTATACTAACTTAATTGGAAAGATATCTATTTGGATTGCGGCTTTGCTAACCGTTATAACAGGTTACGGATATCTGCGACAGGGTATTAAAAATTTTAATTAAAATACCCTTCCAAAAACACCCCCCCTCTGCTCTATCGCTCGAACCTTATTAAATAACCTATAAAATTATACCACCTACTTGCAATACGGCACAGTCAAGTTAAAAATAGAATAAAATTCTGATATTGAATAAAAGATTATAAAATTGTAGGATTTAAAAAAATGGCATTGCTAAGCAAATACAGCGTCAAAGAAGAAATGTATATACACAGATAATTCAGCCATATCAGCGGCTTTGGAATAAGCCTTGGTTTTTCGATTGTATCTCTTGATAAAGTCTCTGAGAGAGCTATTTTGGGCCTCAATATTA
>NZ_JAJBJD010000161.1 GCF_021811875.1 Candidatus Bandiella numerosa
TATACCAAGCATTATTAGTTAATAAGATTGTTTTTAGATTAATTTGACAACCTGTTTTTATTAAAAGTTACCCATTGTATTCCATTTTCTCCTATTATGCTACCATTGCTGTAGGCAATCTGACTTGTTAATAGTGATTTTAGCCATATTTAAGGTCTGACTTAGCATGATTATAGATTTGCAAAAATTGCAAAAGCATGGAGTAAAAAATATTAACTGATGAATCATTTCTTTAATCAATACTTATTTTCGCCTATATCCATTGGAAGCATTATAAGATAAAAACTTTGTGAAATAAATATAAATGTTTGCTGTAGACTTTTAAAACGAATCAATATATAGTGCATTTCACAAATATATTGCGAATATTTTACTATATGTAGTATATTTATAAATATATCATAAAATGTCTTTTGTTACGATTATGCTGAATGGAATCTTCGAAAAAGTTAATAAAACTCAAATACTAAAATATAAAATCAATCTTGATCATTCGAGAAATGAGAATTTAAGCGAATCAGGAAAAGCAATGCTTTTAGACAGATATCTATTAGAAGACGAAACATACCAAGATCTTTTTGCGAGAGTTGCAACTCATTATGCCGATGACCAAAATCATGCACAAAGACTTTATGATTATATGAGTAATTTTTGGTTTATGCCTGCCACTCCAGTACTGAGTAATGGAGGGGCAAAAAGAGGATTGCCAATTTCTTGTTTTCTTAACGAAGTAGACGATAGTTTGCAAGATATTGTGAGCATTTGGAATGAAAATGTATGGTTAGCTTCTAGGGGTGGTGGTATAGGTACATATTGGGGCAATGTGCGTTCAATAGGGGAGAAAGTTGCAAATAGTGGCAGGACTTCCGGAATTGTACCATTTTTAAGTGTTCAAGATAGGCTCACTCTTGCTATATCTCAGGGTAGTTTGAGAAGAGGAAGTGCTGCAGTATACCTACCTGTTTCTCATCCAGAGATAGAAGAGTTTATTGAGTTAAGAAGGCCAACAGGTGGCGACCCAAATCGTAAAACCTTGAATCTTCACCATGGTGTTGTAATTACTGACAAGTTTATGAATGCAGTAGAGAAGGATTTACCGTGGGAGTTAGTGAGCCCTAAAAATAACGCTATTATATCAATTGTTAAAGCCAGAGATATATGGATTAGATTGTTACTTGCAAGAATTGAAACAGGCGAGCCATATTTGCTATTTATTGATAATGTCAACAAGCATGCCCCAGAGATATATAAAAAACATGGAATGGAGATAAAAACTTCCAATTTATGTAGTGAAATTACACTTTTTACAGGAAAGGATTATAAAGGTAATGATAGAACTGCTGTGTGCTGCCTTTCGTCTTTAAATTTAGAAAAATATGATGACTGGTGTAAAAATCAGTTATTTATAACGGATGTAATGCGATTTTTGGATAATGTTATTCAAGATTTTATAGATAATGCTCCTGATGGAATGTATAAAGCTAAATATTCTGCTTATAGAGAAAGAAGTGTGGGGCTTGGAGTTATGGGTTTTCATTCATTTTTACAATCTAAAATGATACCGATGGAATCAGCAATGGCTAAATCATGGAATTTAAAAATGTTCAAACACATAGATCAAGAAGTTAATAAAGCATCAAGATTAATTGCAGAAGATAAAGGTGCTTGTCCTGATGCAGAAGAGCTAGGCATAATGGAAAGATTTACTCATAAAACAGCTATTGCGCCAACTGCATCTATTTCAGTGATAGCAGGTTCAACATCTCCGGGAATTGAACCAATAAATTCTAATGCATATACTCAAAAAAGTTTAACGGGCTCTTTTAATATAAGGAATAAATACCTAAAAGCTTTATTAAAAGAAAAGGGGCAAGATTCAGATGAAATTTGGTCATCAATAATGAACCATGAAGGATCTGTGAGTCATTTAGATTTTTTGACTACAGATGAAAAAGATGTATTTAAAACTGCATTTGAAATTAATCAAGAATGGCTGATTGAGCATGCGACCGATAGAACGCCATATATTAATCAGGCACAATCTATTAATATATTTATTCCAGCTGACATTGATAAAAAGGATTTAAATAAATTACATTATTTAGCATGGAAAAAAGGTATTAAGAGTTTGTATTACTGCAGATCAAAGTCATTGCAAAGAGCTGATAAAGTTTCAATTTCAGATGGTGTTGAGAAGCATCAATTGGAAATGAAATTATCTCCAGTAATAACAAAAGAAGATAATAAATACGATGAATGTTTAGCCTGCCAATAAGATAAGGAAGCATAAATATTAGATAGCGTTAAGCAACTTTTAGAATCAACTCATTGTCAATATTTGCTTCATAAAGATTCCACTCATTAGAGGACATAGTCGCTTTAATCTGCAAAACATTGTGTGCA
>NZ_JAJBJD010000038.1 GCF_021811875.1 Candidatus Bandiella numerosa
GTCCAACTTTAGACTTTTATGGAAGGAGGTTCTTATCAAGTTACCAGGCTTAATGCCTTGACGACGCCTCAGAATCACTCCTTCCAGCCGTTATAAAATAGCTAATCTCATAACAACTTATTTACAAGTATTTATTCTTGCTTTTTCAAGATACATGACGGTGCCCACTCACGCTATAGTTATTTTTTATTAATTCAAGCTTTTTCTACTTTAAATAAAATATTTAGTATCAAAAAAAAATTTTAAAATTCAGTAAAATATTATTTTATACTAGAGCTATGTAAATCACTTAACCTCTTCTATAGCCTGAGCAATTTTATTAAAAGTTAATATTTCGCTTAGGATCAAGCCTTTTTTATTTTTTGGTCCATACATAATGTATAGTGGAATTCCATATCTTTCATTCTTTTTTAAAAAATCATAAATCATATTGTTGCCCAATGTATAATCTGCCCTAAAAAGTTTTACATTATTTTTTTCAAAAATTTCATAAATAGTTCTGTGGTCTAAAACTAGCATCCTATTTAATTTGCAAGTAGCGCACCAATCTGCAGTAACCTCAACAAATACCAAATTATTCTTTTCAATTTCCTTTTTAATCAATTGTGGTTCAAAACCCCTCCATTTATTATTAATAAGTATATCTTCTTTTTTGACAGTAGAATCATATTGCATAACTAAGTTTACTGAAAATAAGAGAAGAACAAAAAGTAAAAAAGTAGCATAATATCTATTGCTGTAGTTGTTAAAATAACCATATGTGAGCATTAAAATTTTCTTGAATATCACAATAAACCCAATAAATATTAATACCGAACTTAATTCTACTTGATTACTTAAAGTAAATAGAAGCCAAACAACATTAATAATAAAAACTATTGCAAAGAATTTTTTTAATTTAATAGTCCAGCTACCTGGTTTAGGTATCCATTTTAATAAATCTTGATTAACATAAATTAATACATATGGAATAGACATTCCAAGACCAATGAAAAAATAATACAGTAAAATATACATGTTATTTTGAGTCATTGAATATGCAATAGCGGTGGATAAAAATGGAGCTGTACATGATGTTGATAAAGTAGCAATAAGGAACCCATTAAAATAACTATTCAATATTTTATCATTTATTTGCATGCTAAGCATATAAGAAGCAAATCGTGAAGGTAAAATGAATTCAAAATCGCCCCATAGATTACTAGCCATTACTAACAATAATATAATTAATACCATTATAAAAACTGGGCTTTGGAAATGCATTCCCCAACCAATATTGATACCAATTGCCTTAAAAATAATTGTCACAATAGCCAATAATATAAAAAAGCTGATTATACCTAATATTGAGTAAAAAATGTTATTTCTTAAAGCTCTATGAGAATAATTTTTTGTTTTGACTAAACTTAAAATTTTCAGACTTAAAATAGAAAGCACACATGGCATAAAATTTAGAATAAATCCTCCAGCCAATGAAATTAATATATATAATAAAATCTCTGCTATATATGGCTTTTTATCCTGCTCATCTAACTTAGCTACAAAATACTCCCAAAGCCAAACGATCTTAGTATCGTAAACGCACTTTTTGTTGCACGCGGAGTATTTTAGTTCTAAATAAAGTTTTTTTAAATCGTACTTACTAATTGTATTTAATTTTATTTTTAACAAAACATTATTTGAGAAGATATTACTTACATATTTTTTCCCATTTAAAATTTTTACCTCCCTATTTGAAGGTGGATATACAATATCGTTATTTATTATTACGTTGTTCTTTAGAATCTTTATGTTAAGTGGAATGCCAAAATCAGATTTTTGATTACTGTAAAGCTTCCAATCTTTATCTACATTTATCATCACATCAAACTCTAATACATTATTTTTGTATTGAATGTTGTCGACATCTATGTCTAATATGTCAAATTCTAAGGCATTTAAATTTTGTATCAGTAGAAAAAAGAGTGTTACAAATATTACTTTTCGAAACATAACTATATAAGGTGCAATAGGTACAGGGTTCTGCAATATATATCACCTTTTTTAAAAAAAATATAAAATTTTTGAAGACTTTTAAAAGATTGTTTGCTATACTGCGCGGGTAACTGAATTGTTACGACCTTGTTTGCTTGTATGATAATGATTGTAAAAGGATTATACACCCCTCTATGTTATTAGTCATTTTTATTCCCAATATTTGTTATAATTCTTTTACATTATTCAACAGTAAAAACTTACATATTACAAGCTTTTTTTAGCAATCAGTAATAGGTCCCTGGTTAATAAACGCCATAGACATATGATGTAGAAAGCTATATCCTTATTACTTGTTTGTCAAATCCTTAAAAAACAAATTCTTAATTTAGTTTAGAATTTATTTTATTGATAGCTTCATTCATTTGAACCTTACAAGTAGCAGCATATTCACCAGCAAGCCTCTCAAGCGCATCATTGTAAATAATTTTTTCACTGTAGGATCTTTCTGATTTTTCAATATTGCTATGCAACTCCTTAATTACCTCTGCAATTGCAATTACATCACCTGAGTTTATTTTACTTTCATACTGTTGAACTCTCTTACTCCACATACCCTTGTGAAGCTTAATCCTCTTTCCTGAAAGAACATCTAAAGCTTTATCCAAAAATTCACTTGAGCAAAGTGGTCTAAGACCATCTTTATCCACTCTTGATTTTGGTATCCTTAAAGTCATATCATTACTTTCGAAAGTAATAACATAAACTTTTATTTCAACACCACCGTAAGTATCATTTTCCTCAGCAGATATCTTACCAACTCCATGAGTAGGGTATACTACAGAATCCCCTACTTGAAAACCACATTGTTTAGACATAATAATTAGCTAACCTATTAGTTTTAATACGCAGCAGGATAACATTTTTAATTCACTAAGTAAAATTTTTAGTTATTTTTTTTGAATTTTCACTACTTTTAGTAGTGCATTTAATATGTAATCGTTCTTTAATCGGCTATCAATACTATTTTGCCAATGTTATTGACAGATTTTAATAATTGATGCGCTTTCTCAAATTCACTAAGCTTATATACTCTACTAATTATTGGCCTTACCGCTCCTTTTGTAATATGTGGGAGTAAATTTTCACAAGCCTCCTTAAACAGTAATGCTTTTTCCTCAACAACTTTATTGCGTAAAGTAGAGCCAATGATGCTTAAATTTTTCATTAAAATCCTGGCAACATTTATTTTTGATATTTTACCATCCATTACAGCAAATAGAATAAGTTTTCCATATTTACCTAATATACTTAAATTTTGTTCCAAATACTTTCCACCTAAAATGTCTATTATTAAATCCATTTTAAAATGGATTTTATCTATGTCATCTTTAAATTGTTCAAAAGTGAGTGTTACACAATTTTTAATATTTTCTAAATATTTTAATTTTTCAATATTATTAGAAGTTGTAAAAACTTGTTTTCCCTCAATTACTACAAATTGTATCATCATCGAGCAAATGCCACTCGCACCACCATGAATTAAAATATTAGAACAATTTTGAACATCACCTAACTTATATAAATTCAACCATGCTGTAACCATTGCCTCTGGAATTGCCGCAGCGTCAATATATCCAATATCCTCTGGTATCTTGTGCACCAGCCTTTCATCTACTTCAACCTCTTTACTGTAACCGCCAGAACTTAATAAGGCAAATACCCTCTCACCAGTATCAATTCTAATACCTGAAACCTCAAGACCAGGAATTTTATTTCCATCTGGCGCATGATATTTACCTTCTAATTGAAGTACATCTGCTCTGTTAACACCAATTGCATGTACTTTGATTTTTACTAACACAATAAAATTTATAGTTAATTACTTAATCCAAAGTAATGAACTTAAAAATTCAAATCAAGCTATATTTTCTAAATGAGTATTCAATAACTCAATTATACAGCATTCTAAAATGAATTGACAAAACAGATTAAAAATTATACCTGAGTAATGTTCAATATTATTTAAATTTATGCCTAAAGGACTAATTATCTACAATAAAAAAGAAAGTGATATTACTGACTACAGTGTTTTAAGGCTATTGGAAAGCGCTAGATCAAAAAATATTGATTTGTCGATTCTCACTCCAGAGCAATTTGAGTTAGTGGTAACGCAGAGTGATAGAAATAGCATCTTAGTTGATGATCAGCCCACTCTTTTACCGGATTTTATTTTACCAAGAATTGGTTCTGCAACAAGTTTTTATGCTTTATCAGTAATTAGGCAATTAGAGCATTTGGGGGTCTATTCTTGTAATTCTGCAAATGCAATAAAAAATGTGAAAGATAAGTTATTAATGCACCAAATTTTAGCCTATAGCAAATTGGCAACACCAAAAACAATGCTTGCAAAATTTCCAGTAGACGTATCTGTCATAAAAAGAGAAATTGGCATCCCATTAATTATAAAAAATGTTACTGGAACTCAAGGCAGAGGAGTGTATTTATGTGAATCTGAAGAAAAATTTTCAGATGTTATGGAGCTTATTTACACCAATAATGCAAATGCTAACATTATAATTCAAGAATTTATTGAGACTAGCTATGGAAGAGATTTAAGAGTATTTGTTACTGGTGGTAAAGTAGTTGGCTGTATGCAACGTATTGCAAAATCAGGTTTTAAGGCAAATTTTTCAAAAGGTGCAGAGGTGCAACCTTATAAATTAACTTCTGAAGCTGAGTGGATAGCGACCGAGGCATCAAGATTATTAAATCTTGATGTTGCTGGAGTAGATTTGCTATTTGGAGAAGATGGAAAATTTTTAATTTGTGAGGCAAATTCATCTCCACAATTTCATGGATTAGAAAATGTTGTTGGAAAGAAAATTGCTGATGATATTTTGGATTATATTTTAGTCAAAATTGGTATGAAATAGTAAAAATTACATAGGAGTATAATAATTATGTGTAGACTTATTGGATATAGGGGAAAAACAAGCATTTTACTAAGTGAATTGGTTGAAAAACCAGAAAATTCGTTGATAAAACAAAGCCTTGCAACTAAATTGGGTAAAAAGGGCATAAATGCTGATGGTTTTGGGATATCATGGTATAATCAGGACATAGATGACACGCCTGGTATTTTTAAATCAACCCAACCTGCTTGGAACGATAATAATCTAAAACGTATATGCAATAAAATTCTATCAAATTGTTTTTTAGGTCACGCTAGAGCTTCTACAGTTGGAGATGTAACTGTAAATAATTGTCATCCCTTTTCATATAAAAAGTATTCTTTTATACATAATGGAACTATTCATAATTTTGGAAAAATTCGACGTCCCTTACTTAATGTGCTTAGGGAAGAATTTTTTAATCAAATTAAAGCCCAAACAGATTCTGAACATTTATTTTTCTTAATTATGCATTTTTTATTTAATGAGGCAGAGCAAAGTTTAGAGCAGTCAGTTTTAAAGGCATTTAACTGGGTTATTGAAAATCAGCGCCAAGAAGATGAAGAACATTTTTCAAAACTCAATATTATTATTACCGATGGAAAGAGCCTTATAGCAACACGTTTTGCGTCAAAAGACAATGACACTATTCCACTTTACTATAATATTAGTAACTATAATGACTCAATTGTTATAGCATCTGAGGCACTCTCACATATTGAATCTACTGATTGGCAATTACTGCCGCAAAATTCTTATTTAATAGTAGACGAAATGCCTTTAAAAATTCAGATTAAATCTTTTTGATAAAGTTTGTTTATTAAAAACTTATATAAAGCAACCTTAGCCGAATGACATTGTATGCAACAAAATTATAAAAAGGACACACTACTCTCTTTTATTGCTATCCTTTTTATCGGCATTTTGCTCAACTTCCTGATTATTGTTTAGGTGTTCTTTTGCTCTTGAAATCAACTCTTTTGCTATTTCCTCATCTAACCCTTCAACTGAAGCAATGGCTCTCATGTCTGCTTCTGCCAGATTTTCTATACTACTAAAACCTTCTGAAGCTAATAGCTGCGCAAGAATTTCTTCAAGATTTAATACTTCCATAAACAATTTAGTAATTCTGCTAAATTCTTCTTGCCTTTTACTTGATTCTAATTCCTCAGTAGTTATGTTAATTCTCCACCCAACTAACTCAGATATTAATTTTACATTCTGCCCTCTTCTACCAATAGCTTGGCTTTGATCCTCTTCTGGAACAAATACTTCTATCCTATTTTGATCTTCGTCAATTACAACTTTAGAAACTCTAATAGAGCCTAGACAATTAACTACATATGTAGCCGGGTCTTCACTCCATTTTACAATATCAATTTTTTCCCCTCTTAATTCCTTAATAATTGATTGAACCCTAACTCCTCGCATCCCAACACATGAGCCAACAGGATCAATAGAAGAATCCGATGAGTAAACTGATATTTTAGCTCTTGAAGCAGGGTCTCTTGCAATATTTTTTATTTCTATTATTCTGTCGTATATTTCCGGCACTTCTTGCTTAAACAACTGTGCTATAAAATCTTTATGAGTTCTAGATAGAATTAATGGAGGTCCATTAGTTTCTTTATCTAATTTTGTAAGGTAGGCTCTAATTCTATCTCCTAATTTATAATAATCTGTCTTTAGGACTTGATCTTTCTTCAATACAGCTTCAACACTACCCAGCTTAATTATATATCCGTTTGCTTCAATCTTTTCTACTATACCGTTGATTATTTCCCCAATTCTATCTTTATATTCTTCGAAAATTTTATCTCTTTCCAATTCTCTTACTTTGCTTATAATAACTTGCTTTGCTGAAATAGCATTTAATCTTCCAATTTCTAATGGAGGTAATACTTCTTTAATTATATCTCCCTCGTTTAAATCTGGATTATCTTTTCTTGCCTCAGATAACTCAATCGTCTTAACAACTTCACCGCTACTATCATCAGTGCCTTTAAAATTGTCTTTTACCACCAATATTTCTCTGTATAACTCTATATTACCTAAATTTCTATTAATTATAGCTTTTATATTTATATTGGCACCATATTTTCTCTTTGCAGCCATCGCTATCGCATCTTCTAATGCTTCTATAATGGAATCTTTAGATATACCCTTATCTCTAGCTACTGCATCAGCAACATGAAGTATTTCGTTTCCACCAAAATTTCTATTTCTCATTATTATTATATACCAAAAATTAATTATTTATTATGTTCATATTGTAAATAAGCTTCTGATATTGAATCAAACCTTATATCTACTACTTCATTATTATCAATAGGCATTATTGATATAGAATCTGCATTAATTTCTTTTAAATATCCTTTAAAACTCTTCCTATTAAACACCTTAAATAGAGTATACACTTTTATTAGCTTACCCTTATTTTTATTAAAGTCCTTTAGCCTCGTTAAAGGCCTATCAATTCCTGGTGAACTAACTTCTATAGAGTGGTCTTCTAACCCTAGATCATTATTACTCAAAAGTTCAATTACAACTTTGTTAACATTTTCACAGTCTGAAATCTTCACTTGAGTATCATCAACTGTATCTATCATTATTTGACATTTCTTGCCAGTTTTGTCCTTATAAGTTCTAATTCTTATAATCTCATAGCCATCTTTGTCAATTTCATTTGAAAGCAGAAACGCAAGTTCTTTCTCTCTTTGAGTATTGTAAACGCTTACCATTTAATTTATTGGAGTTAATAAGAATACCCACATAATAAATTCACGAAATAAAAAGTCAAGAAAGTAATTTGTTTTTTATAAATTTATACAGCCTACTATACCTTAAAAAGACCATTGCATAATAGGCAGAAAGAAACATATATGATAGAATGAAAAGATAAGTACATACGAAAGAGGAGGCAAAATGTCATTTTTAGTAAGAGAAGCAGAAGAACGTATAGAGAAGAGTAA
>NZ_JAJBJD010000039.1 GCF_021811875.1 Candidatus Bandiella numerosa
TCTGTAATAATTACTTTCTCTGCATTTGCAACATATTATTTCTGACATATACTAACCTTATTTGTGTTATTGTGCATATCATATCAGCTTTCTCAATTGTATGCTATATTTGTTTAGCAATGCCAAAAATTGATGTTTGAAGTGTGAAGTATGTGTAGTTGTTGATCTAGAAGGTTATAAAAAGTACTGAAAATACAAATAAAAGATAGTGATATGGTAAGAATATACCAAAATGATTGTGAGTTAATTTTATATGATAATACTTTTGGTTATTTTTAATAATGTTCTTAAATGAAAACTTGAAGAAAATTAGCTATTCTGCTATTAGTAAATTAAAATTTTTTGTAAAAACTGACATGAACTATCCTTTAATGCCTAAGGCAACAGCTGTGTGGTTGTTGGAAAACACAGGCCTTACATTTGATCAAATAGCAGATTTTTGTGGTTTGCATGTATTGGAAGTGCATGGCATTGCAGATGGTGAGGTTGCAAAAGGAATTAAGGGTGTAAACCCAATAACTCATGGGCAGATAACATCGGATGAGATAAGTAGATGTGAAGAGGATTCAAGTGCTAGGCTAAAACTCTCTGCTTCAGCTGTAAAATTGATGAAGGAGCAAGAACTTAATAATAAAAAAAGTAAATATATACCAGTGGCAAGAAGGCAAGATAAACCTAATGCAATAGCTTGGATATTAAAAAATTGTCCAGAAATAGCAGATTCACAAATATCAAAATTAATAGGTACAACAAAAAACACTATTAACTTAATTCGCAACAAAACTCATTGGAATTATAGCAATCTTCGTGCTAAGGATCCTGTGCTATTGGGTCTATGTACTCAGGCTGATCTTAATTATATAAGTGAGTTGGCGAAAGAAAAGTTAGAGGCTAAAAAAGATAACTAATTATTTTGAAGATAAAGCTTCTTCCACAAATCTATAAATGTATTTAAATCTTCTATGGTGTTGTTGGGTCCTAAACTTATCCTAATCGAATTATTAGCAATTTCTTGAGAATAACCCATTGATAACTGGATTCTTGGTATTTCAATTTTTCCTGATGAGCATGCAGAGCCAGCACTTAATGAAATACCATTTAAATCAAAAAATATTAATTGTGTTTCTGCGCTAACACCAGGCATAGAAATTGAGGATGTATTAGGCAGTCTGTGCGTTTTTTCTCCAAATATTACTACATCGTTTGTTATGGTTTTTATAGACTGTTCTAAATGTTTTTGTAATCGTTTTGTTTTGGTAAAATTTTCTTTTATCTCATTAATTGATTTAAATGCAGTGGCCATACCGTGTATAGCTGTTATATTTTGTGTTCCGGATCTTAATCTAAATTCTTGTCCACCACCAAAAATCATGGGTTTTAGGCTGAGATTTTTATTATAAACTAGTGCACCTGAGCCAATTGGTCCGCCAAATTTATGAGAGCTAAATGTAATTAAATCAATATCAACTAGATCAATACTTATCCTGCCAATTGCTTGAGTTATATCGCAATGAAAAATGAAATCGTATTTTTTTGCAAGTTTAGCAATTTGTGCAATAGGTTGGATGGTGCCAATCTCATTATTTGCATACATCACAGATATTAATAATTTTTTAGTATTATTTTCTGCTAGGTAATTTTCAATGTAATCAACGTTGACTATACCATTATTATCAACAGGAATAATTCCTTCTCCAATTACATTAATTACAGCTGGATGTTCAATGCAACTACAAATTTTTTTGATCTCAGGGAAGTTACTAAGAGCTAAATTATTTGCTTCAGTGCATCCACTTGTAAAAATTAGTTCATGAGTATCCTTCACGCCCAGATTATTTTTTATGAGATATCTTGCATTTTCTAGAATTCTTCTGGAATTGCGTCCATAATAATGTAATGATGAAGAATTAAGAGCGAGGCTACATATGCTTGCCATGGCTCTCTTAACCTTATTGTTAATGGGTGTGGTCGCATTGTGATCAAAATAAATCCGTTTCATTTATAATTTTATTTTGATTTTTCATAGTATTTAACTTAATTATAAAACAATTAATAGTATTTTTTATAAAATGATAAAAGAAATAATTTTCAATAGCGAAGCTGGTAGAATAGAAGGTAAATATTATCAAGGAGAAGAAAAATTTGCTCCAGCAGCACTTATACTGCATCCTCACCCATTGCATGGTGGAACAATGAATAATAAAGTTGTATATCACACATTTCATACTTTTGTAAAAAATAATTTTTCTGTTTTAAGATTTAACTTTAGAGGAGTAGGAAAATCAATGGGGAGCTTTGATCATGGTAATGGAGAATTAATAGACGCTGCAACTGCTATGGATTGGTTACAGTCAAAAAATCCTGAAGCTTCAAGCTATTGGATTGCTGGCTTTTCTTTTGGAGCATGGATTGCTATGCAGTTACTTATGAGAAGACCAGAAATAGATGGGTTTGTTGCTATAGCTCCTCCGGCATCATCATGTGATTTTGGTTTTTTATCTCCTTGTCCAGCACCAGGGTTGATTATTCAAGGCACAGAAGATGAGATAGCTAAAGAAGAAGATACGTATGCACTATACAAAAAATTATCTAAACAAAGAAATGCTGAAATTGAATATGTAACTGTTGATGGAGCTGATCACTTTTTTACAAATCATATGGACGGTTTAATAAGTGGGATTGATAAATTTATCAAACCTAGAGTTAATAGACCTACTCAACCTAAAAAAGTTAGAAGAGATAGAAAGAGAAAGGTTATGGAAGCTCAATAAATAACCTAAACTTAAATGTCTTTAAGCTTTAAGATAGTTGATATTTGTAATAATTCAAGAAATGGAGTTGTTTCAACTGCAAATGGTCAAATTACAACACCTGCTTTTATGCCAGTTGGAACTTCAGCAACAGTAAAAGCAATGCTTCCAGAATCATTAATTAAGACAGGGGCAGAAATAATACTAGGAAACACATATCACTTAATGTTGCGTCCAGGAGAAGATGTAATATTAAAATTAGGTGGTCTGCATAAATTTATGAATTGGGACAAACCAATATTAACTGATTCTGGTGGATTTCAGGTTATGTCACTGGCAAAGCTTAGAAAAATTTCTCAAGAGGGAGTGGAATTTAATTCCCATATAGATGGCAAAAAGTATTTTTTGACTCCTAGAAAATCTATTGATATCCAATATAAGCTAGGTAGTAACATAACTATGATCTTTGATGAATGTACTCCTTATCCTGTAGATTATGAGTATGCTAAGAAATCAATGCACTTATCCTTAAAATGGGCAAAGGAATCTAAAGACTCATTTATTAATAGAGATGGATATGGGATATTTGGAATAATTCAAGGTAGCATTTTTGAGGATTTGAGAAAGGAAAGTGCGCAAAAATTACAAGACATCGGTTTTGATGGATATGCGATTGGTGGACTTGCAGTTGGTGAGGGTCATGATGAAATGATAAAGGTTTTGGAATTTACAATTCCTAATATAACTGCAGATAAACCCAGATACTTAATGGGTGTGGGTAAGCCAATAGACATAGTAGCTTCAGTAAAAAAGGGAGTTGATATGTTTGACTGTGTTTTGCCCACTAGATCAGGGAGAAATGGGCAAGCTTTTATAAACGGCGGAACAATCAATATAAAAAATAGTCAATACATTTTAGATAATTCTCCACTAGATTCAAAATGCAATTGTTATACATGTGTAAATTACAGTAGAGCTTATTTGAATCACTTAATAAGGAGTAAAGAAATACTAGGTGCAGTACTTATGACATGGCATAACATTACATATTATCAAGATTTAATGAAAAAATTGAGAAATCATATAAAAAATGGTACGCTCTATGATTACAAAGATGAAGACCTGATTTGAGTTTTAATGAATTTGATGTTATTAAAATAGAAGTTATTATAATTATAATTTAGATGCTTAATCCTTTAGAACAATTTTTAGTAAAGCCCGTAGTTAGTTTCGATGTTTTTAGTCACAATATACAGATTACAAACTCTACTATAACGTTTTTAGTTACATATTTAATTATATTGCTATTGACTAGAATAGCGTGTCATAAAGTTTCATTAGTTCCTGGTAAAATACAAGCTTGTGGTGAGGTAATTTTTCAATTAATCAATGGAATGCTAATTTCTACAGCTGGTAAGAATTCACAAAAGTTCTTTACATTAATTTTTTCGTTATTTATGTTCATCCTAATCAGCAATAGTGTAGGTATGATTCCCTCTGTATTTACAACAACAAGCCATATTTCTGTAACTTTCACGCTGGCAATTTTTGTTTTCATAACAATTACTGCCATAGGGTTTGTTAAAAATGGAATAGGCTATTTTTCAATATTATTACCAAAGGGAACGCCAATGTTCTTAGCTCCACTGATAATTTTTATCGAATTATTTGCTTATCTTGCGCGTCCTATAAGTCTTTCTATTAGGCTTGCTGCAAATATGACTGCGGGGCATGTTGTGTTAAAAGTGCTTGCAACTTTTGTGATACTTTCCGGTTTGTTTGGAATTATGCCGTTAATTTTGTTGACAATTTTAACGGGGTTTGAGATATTTATTTCAATTCTACAGGCGTACATTTTTTCAGTTTTGACCTGTGCATACC
The DNA here is from genome assembly GCF_021811875.1 of Candidatus Bandiella numerosa. GTDB lineage: Bacteria > Pseudomonadota > Alphaproteobacteria > Rickettsiales > Midichloriaceae > Aquirickettsia > Aquirickettsia numerosa_A. Next base: position 4,632 of record NZ_JAJBJD010000039.1, read on the forward strand.
TAAGTGATGCTTTAAATTTACACTAAAAATAACATTTATACGGAGAAAAAGATGGAATTAGAAGCTTTAAAATACATTGGAGTTGGGTTAACTTCTATTGCGATGTTTGGTGCGGCTATGGGGATAGGGAATATTTTTGCCGCACTCCTTAGTGGCATAGCAAGAAATCCTTCAGCTGAAGATAAATTGATGAAAGGTGCTTTTATTGGAGCTGGCCTTGCTGAAGCGATGGGTTTGTTTGCCTTTTTAATTGCGCTGCTGTTGCTGTTTTTTGCCTAAATAATTTATTGTTTAAGGTATGCCTCATTTAGATTTAACCTATTTCTTTAATCAATCTTTTTGGTGCATTATTGTTTTTCTTTTAGTCTATTTTACAGCAAGTTGGAATTTTTACGCTAAATATAATAAAATTATAATGAGTAGAAATGAGGTAATTCAAAATTATATTGATAAATCTAATAAGATATTACTTGAGGCGGCTACTATAGAAGAACAATTAGAAAAATCCAAAAGAGAATTGTCATCGTACTTGCAACAACAAGAAGAGCGTATAAGAGCGAAAATTTACGATATCAGAAGGGAACGTTTAAGTATTTTAAAGAAGGAGATCGAAAATAGAAACCTTGCCCATAAGCTTTTTTTAAATAATATGAAGGGTGAGTTAGCGCATGATTTAAAACAATATTCAAGCGAAATTGAGGAGAAAATAAATTTGTATTTATTTAAAAAATGAATGAAATTTTTTGGTTAACAGTATCATTTATACTAATTTTGTTATTTATATATAAGCCAGTAAAGAGAGTTTTGAACAATATTATTGATTCACATATAACTAATACTAAAGAGCTATTAAATCGAGCGGAAAAAGCTCATGATGATGCAGTGCAATATCTACAAAAGTTGGAAAAAGATTTAGAATTTCAAGATAAGCTTAATAAAGAAAAATTAGCTCAAAATGAACATTTGCTAAATTCAATAAAATTGGAGAATGATAAAAAAATTGAGGAAGAGATAAAAAGGCAATTTATTATTGCACAGATGCAGAGAAAGACGGATGAAGAAGTAATGATACAGGTAATAACATCAAAATTTCTTCTAAAAAATATAAATAATATAGTTTCAGAACTTAGCACTAAGCACACAAAAAATTCTGAATTTTTGAAAAAGTCATTAGATCAGTTAAATCAGATTAAAACTGGTAAATAGTAAGTAACGCAATTTTAAAATAACGAGATTAGAATTTCTACTCAACAGTTACAGATTTTGCAAGATTTCTGGGTCTATCTACGTTTTTGCCCAGATTCAAAGCCACTTGATAGGCAAATAATTGCAAAGGTATCGTGTAAAACAATGGCGCTAAAATTTCACAACCTTTGGGGATATTTAGTAAATAATCAACTTCAAAATCACCGCTTGAATCTGTTAGTAAAACAACTTTAGCACCTCTTGCCTTTACTTCTTCGATATTTGAAATCATTTTCTGATGGGTATCATTTTCTGGCGCTAGTGCAATAACTAAAGAATTGTCATCAATTAATGCTATTGAACCATGCTTAAGTTCTCCAGCAGCACATGCAAAAACAGGTAAATATGATAACTCCCTTAGTTTTAAGGCTCCCTCCAAACAAATTGGATACATATAATTTCTACCTATGAAAATTATATTTTTAGCTTTACAGATAAGTTGAGAAATTTCCTCAATTTTTTTATTCACTTCAAGTAAGGCATCCAAAGAGCTGATTTTAGCATTAATTTTGCCCAATAATTCATGAAAATTTCCCTCTGATATTAATTTTTTTTGTTTTGTTATAGTTAATATAAGATGAAGTAATTTCATTAGCTGAGCGACAAAACTTTTTGTTGATGCAACAGATACCTCTGTTCCAGCTTCAATTGTAATAATATGATTAACTAAATTTGCAATTGGGCTATTTAAGTTGTTTACAAGCCCTATAGTAATAATATCATGTTTTTGTGCTTCTTTTAATGCAACCAAAGTATCAAGGGTTTCTCCAGATTGTGAAATAAAAATATATACAGCATTTTTGTCATATATGATGTTTCTTGATCTAAATTCTGAGGCAAAATCAATTTCTACTGGTATTTCTGCATAGGATTCAAACCAATATTTGGCCACCAGTCCTGCATTATATGAACTGCCACATGCAACTATTGATACCTTACTTACCTCTGACCAATTTATATCTAATAAATTTTTATTTTCTTTTTCAGATATAATATCTCGTATAACTTTTTTTAAAACTTTAGGCTGCTCATTTATTTCCTTAAGCATATAATTTGGGAAGCTACCAAGCTCATTATCTTTTTCTTCTTTCTTAGTAAATTTTCTTATATTTCTTTTTACAATTTTATCGTTTTTATCAAAAATCTTGTAATCATCTTTGGCTATAATGGCAGTATCACCATCTTCAAGTGTTATGGAGCTTTCCACAAAAAATGCTAAAGTATTAACATCTGATGAAATATAGTTTGTATTTTCACCTAGTCCAATTGACAAGGGTGATCCATTTTTTGCACAATATATATTATTTTTTTCGTGTAGAAATATTATAGAAATTGCGTAATTGCCTTCTATGTCAGCAATTGTTTTTTTGAAAGCCTCAATGTGATTAAATTTAGAATCAATATAGTATTGTAGTAAATTTAATATTACTTCAGTATCTGTCTCACCTATAAATTCATAGCCTAATTTAATTAATTTATTTTTGATTTCCTTATAATTTTCAATTATTCCATTGTGTACAACCGCAATTTCTTGATTGGAAATAGGGTGTGAATTACTCAAACTCACTTTGCCATGAGTGGCCCACCTAGTGTGACCAACACCAATTTTACCATCATCTAGCGTACTTTTAATTTTTTTTTCTAAATTTGAAACGGTACCTAAAGCCTTAATGGTACTTAACTTGTTATCATCAATAAATGCTAATCCCGCTGAATCATAACCTCTATATTCTAAAAAATGTAACCCTCTTATAATGTCATTTTTTACATTGTTATTACTGTTTAAACAAAAAATACCACACATAAAGTTTGTAAATTTAATTTGATTGTTCATTAACAAAGCAGAAATTGCAGGCACAGTCAAGTTAAAAATAGAATAAAATTCTGATATTGAATAAAAGATTATAAAATTGTAGGATTTAAAAAAATAAATATCAAAAAAGATGAAGGGCACACCAAACAGACATAGATATCCAATGA
>NZ_JAJBJD010000040.1 GCF_021811875.1 Candidatus Bandiella numerosa
TTTTGTTCAGCGCTAAAATTTCTTTTTTCTTTTTTACTCATACTTCTTATTTTTTATTTATATTTTTATATCTTTTAGGAAATAAAACTACTCTTTTTGTTGTCTGACTTTTTCAGTCCACTATATCTATCACCATGGATCTATACCACACTCATTGATTATAACACCTTTCTCATCAGCACAAAATTGCTCTTTATCGTTCATATAATAAATTCCTAACATCTCAGCATGTTTGCTACTATCATAGAGAAAAGGCCAGTGTTTTTTACAATGTCTATTTCTATCATAGGTCAGCAATCTACCATCTCTATTAAAGCAGACATGTAGTGACATGGGAACTATAGACCAACTATTTGAATAACATACGCCCATGCTGTAGTTATGACACTTTATTTTCTGGTTTGTACAGTAACTCCACGAATCTATTGGTCCTAATAAATCTTCTACTTCTTTTAGGGTCATATTCTTTTTTAAGTAATTAGATGTCAGATCATGATACATCTTGCATCTTCTTGCTAGATCTTTTGTACTTCCATCAGACCCCATTTCAGTTCTCGCTAATTTCCATTCATAACTATCAAACTTCCCTGCCATCAGGGGCTTATAAGCAGACCAAGATGTCCAGCAAAAAAATGCAAATATCAATAATATTACGGCTATTACAGAGCAGATTATTGCCTTAATGGCAAACTTAAACAATCTTATAGCAATCATTTTGTATTTCATCATTGATTGCCTCTCAGGCTATTTAATACTCCTATTCTATAATCTTTCCATTGCTCAAAGGTGTAGATTTCTTGTATTCTTTTGTCTGCATCCCCATTTTTCTGGAATATAGGATGATTAGAATTATACTCTGTTTTAAATCTAATGTCCCAAGCATCCTTATTTAATTCATAAGTATTAAATGTATTCCACTGTTCTTTATTAGTTAGTAAATTATAATTTACTGGAAATTTTTCATAATTAATTATTTCTATTGGACCGTCCTCATTAAATCCTTCTGTTATCGACTCTGATTTATGTAGGCTTAAAGTGTATTTTCCTATTATAGAATATTCATCATTTAATATAACAGGTCCAACTTCTGGAATGATATTGCCAGGATGCTCAATAATTATTGGATCAACTAAGTTAGTTCCATGCGAATTAATTCTATGTGGTCTAGCCTTAAATAACGTAGTTTTAGATTTTAGCTGATCCAAATCAATATTTTGGAAGTTTGAATTAATAATTTCTTTCATCCCAGGGCCGTCATAATCTATCACTGCTTTAAAGTCATTTATTTCTTTAGCTCCAACAAGTTGAGCTAAAGATCCACCTAGAGAGTGACCTAATACATAAAGCTCTTTATTATTGCCTATATATTGCATTACACCCTTATGAAATTCTAACGCTTTTTTATATTGATTAGGCAACTTTAACTTAAATAAATTATAATCATTAGTAAAATCTTTGCCAAACTCCTTCATTTGCTTTGAATTCGTAATCTCTGGAAAATCAGTGCCTTTATACACCTCAAAGTAAACCTTACTACCATCTTCTAGTTGCGTAGAAAATAATGCTCCAAAAAATCCTGTGCTATCATCTCCTTTTTCGCTTGAGACTTGCTCCAATTTAATATTATTTAACTCTTTGTTAACTAACTCATCTTTTATAAGGTCCTGATCTGTTTTATAAACTATATCTTTTAAGGTACTAAGATGCTTAGCATTAATATGCTTCTTAGAAACCAAACCCTTAAACTTCTCTAAAGCAGTAGCAGATTTTTTTGCTTCGATATGATTTTTATCATCAAATAAGTTGATATTTGTATTCTCAGTTTTTAAAGGTTTTACTCCGTCATTTTCAACTGGTTTTTCATCTATAATCTTTTTATTGGCAGATTGAACATGATTAGGATTGTCACCATTTGGATATTTAGCATTTTTTGGAATAACTAATGTTTCTTCTGCTTTAATCAAATCTGGATTTTCAATCCTATTCAACTTTATTAACTCTTCTTTTGTTACTCCATGCTTTAACGCTATTTTTCCTAATGTATCCCCTTGTTTAATAGAATATATGTTATCTGTATTTTCTGACTTTTTATCATCACCTACGCCTAGATTATATTCAACTTTATTAACTCTTAAAACGTTTTTGTCGTCCACTTCTAAATTTTGGTCCAACTTGCTAGGCAAGCCAAGTGAATCAATAAATTCTCCTGCTATTTTGATCCCCTCTATAACTGCAGGCGACATACATAGTGAAAAATCACCATCTCTTACGCATACACTTGGTCTTATTGAATTTGCAGTGTTATCAAGTCCAACTGACACTGCTGCATTTATTTCGGTTTGCTCTTTATTGTGATACTCTTTTGGCTTAACTGAATACTCTACTGATTCAGCCTTAATCTCTAAACTTCTTTCTCCCCCTATTTGCTCAGTGTAATACTTTAATTTTTCTGCAGTTACTTTGACATTTTCACCTGTAATTCTAGATATAAATTTGACTAATGACTTTTCTTCTAGATTATCAGACATGCTGAATGAACCATATGGCATGACACTTCCGCTCCATCCAATAGTTACTCCTACTCCAAAACCACTACTTTCACTCTCTTTTCTTATGCTATCCAGCTGGTCTTTAATTTCTATTTCCGAGGCATTAACATCTACTTCCTTGCCATCAATAATAGCTCCCTCTATGTTTAATTTTTTATCTACTATGATTGCTACTATTTTTCCTTTTACATAAGCTGGTTTGTGTTTGATCTCTTCAAATTCAGCACTATATTCAGAGCCACTAAATCCTAGGCTTACACCGCTTAATGATACACCAATATCAAACCCTGAGCTTTCTCCACTTACTTTTTGGTTCACAGTTTCTTTCCCACCTTCTAGATTTAAATTATTTGCTTTAATCTCTGTTTTTTCATGGCCATGTACTTTAGATCCACCCGATACACTTACATCTCCTGCCGTTTCTATGTAGACCTCTTTTGCTTCCACATTACTTTCTATGATAAAAGTCTTAGTTATTGTTGATTCTGTTTTAGAGTATCCAAAAGTAATTTTTGCAGACACATATTTACTTAACATAGCTGATACTACTGCTTCAGGAGCATCCATGCTAAACTTATCCTTAAAAAACTCCATATCTGCTTTGAAACCTGGTATCTCCATAGCAAGTTGTGTCATACCCCATAAATCTCCCGCTCCTTTCATATTACCTATTTGCTTCAGTGAATTTGCAAATGGTATATTGCTGAGTAAATTTGCTCCTTTGTTTTCTTTTGTTAATAAATCTATTGCTGGTGCACTTGGAGAAATTAAACCGCTTTTTTTACTAATAATCTCATAAAAGTTAGTAATTTTATGGGCCTCTATCTCTACACCTTCATTACACCTTATCCTAACTTTATCTCCTAATTTTTGCCTTGTACCTTCTATATCCCTCTTGCTATCAGCAATTTTCCTTTGGCCGTCTATTTGTTGCTGGTCATTTTCTTTGAAATTAATTCCCTCTATTTTGCAGCCACCTTCCGATAATATTTCTACTCCTTCTTCTGAATATAAGCCTGCTATAGCGGTATCACTGATTGACCATCTTACTGATACTGAGCTGCTTCCAAATAATGTTGATTTTTTCTTATAATATTCATTAAGAGCATACTGAGTTATAGATTCTACTTCTACTTTATTCTTGCCATCTAATGTGATTTTTCCTTTTGCACCTATTTCATTCCCTTTTCCTATTATATCATTCCCTGCTGTATATTTTACTTTACCTGCTGCATATTCTATATTTTTGTATTGATCAATTCTATATTCTATAGATTTATAGTTTTTCCCATACTCTGCTTTGATTAGGTTGACTTTTTGTATACTTTCAAACTTAATATCTCTTCCTGCATTACCTACTATATCTCCGGATACTAATTTGCTAGTACCACTTTGAATAATATCTCTATTTGCTTCGTAGTGCACATGTCCATTAATGACATAAACTGCTCCCTTATTTATTAATTTTGGCTCTGCTTTTTCTTTTATATCTTCACCAGAATGGACAATCATATTTCCTTTATCTATCGCTACTAATACACCTTCGTCTTTTATTTTTCCACTCTTTGTTACCCTTATATAGTTACCACCCATCACTTCTATTGCAGGGTTAGTGTTCATTTGACTAATTGCTGTGCCATCCTTATTTTTTACTGCTACTCTATAATTTTCTGCCCTACCATTTTTTAATAGTGCCCAATGCTCTTCCATTCCTTTGATCGTATTTTTGCTCCAAAGATAATCACGATGCTCCTGAAATTTATTACTCTGCTCTTCTCTTATCATCCCTTGCACTTTCCCGCTACAACAAGATATTGTTATATCTTTCTCTGCTTCAAGGTGTAAATCACCATCCCTAACAGAGACTTGCGTTTCATACATTGCTATTTCTTTACTAACCATATATAGTGCTCTAGAAGCTATTATTGGCAACTTTCCTTTTAGTATTTCTCCATTAATTTTCTCTACTCCCGCTGCAGTTAATATTGTTCGATACGCATTAATATACCCTTTTCCGCCTATAAATATATCTCCTTTATTAATAAATGAACCGCATATATCTACTAAAAAATCGTTTTCTACTTCTATTAGTCCATAATTTTCAAAATTACTACCAAGATATGTAAAGCTGTTTACTTTAATAGAGTAGTAACTATCGTCTACCTCTTTTGTTATCATTTTTTTATGTTCTTGAGATAAATGATTCATCTTATTGTATCTATCATTACTTGCTCTCTGCCAATTCTTATCATTGTCGGCTACCCCATTTTGTATGGCAAATGCCTCTATATCACAGCTATGGTCTGCATTATTTTTAATACCTACACATTCATCCCAATATTTTTTATTTGCTTTATCTCTTTTTGCTTTGTCTTCAGCAAATATATCCCACGCTATTTTGTGTAATTCTTGACATTCATCCCATTTCTTATTTTTTTGTGGTATTTTAATTTCATTATTATCTGATACTATTCCCCCTATAACTTTTAAATCTCCATCTATTTTTAAGTTTTGTCTTAAAAATCCTGGTACTAAGGTTAGCAATCCATTCTTATTATTCAAGCCAGATAAATTAATTCTTGCTTTTGAAATTATTTCAGTATTGCCGTGAAATAATATATTACTACCTTCTGATTTAAATTTTTCTGCGTATATTATACTTTCATACAAGCACTTGTTATCCCCTATATTCCACTTGGAATTTATTAATTGAAGCTCTTTACTTTTTAAATAGAATTTATTACCCTTGGCTCCAGTAATATTGAATTCATTATTTTTAAATTCTATATTATCTGCTTCTATTAGCGCATTACCTAAAATATTTATTGATGGGTTGAATGATCTACTCATTGACTTAAATTTTAGATGACTTAGTACTTTTAAGTCTATTTTATCTAAGCTTATATCACCCCATATTTCTAAGCTTTCTCCTCTGATTGATGCTTGTTTTATATTTAACCTACTTACTTCTACATGCCCTTTTGCGTCTATTACTATTTTATCTAGTGTATCACTTATTCCTGCTCTTAATTTTACGTCCTTCGCTTTTACGTTAACTTCATTTATATTTTTGAATATATCTGTTTTCAATCCTAATATGTCAGCTATAACAAAGCAATCGTACTGTTTGTTTTTATAATTGTATTTGAGCTGCATTTTATTCTTAAAATTTTCCATATCAGATAATTTAGGATCGGGCTTAAAAGATTCTGGATCTTTATAACAATCTTCCCACTCACTATTAAGATTTAACAGCCTAATATTATGATAAATGCTATCTTTTATTGAAATTCCGTCAGCATCTGCAACAGACAACACAATATTTCTACTTGCAAATATGTTACCTTTTAATTCTAGTGGCTTACCATCGTTTTTTCCTTTTATGGCAACTTCTTCTACACAATCAGGTATTTGTAAAAGTATCCCTTTCTCTGTTAGTGAGCTTTTATCTAAATTTAATATTTTACTAATATCACATTCTTTATTGTAGCTAAAAAAGTCTGCATACATATCTTCAATGTGGCATATGTCATTATCAATATTTTGTAATTTGCTAAAATGTTGATTAATCTCCTCAATATTTGCAGTAATAGAAAATTTACATAGATCTACAATTTTATCTTGGTAACACCATTTTAAAGAATTATATTCATCGGCAATACATGTGACATTATTATCTTCTAAATACTCAGACATTTTGAATTTGCAGTATTAAATGTATTTTATACTGCGATAGTTACATGATTTTTTCAACTATATTTTTGATTTGATAACATTAGACATATTCGGAAGAAAGAATGTACAAAGGAAGCATACCTTGATTTAACATTTATGAAATTTTTCGGTGATGTGAAATATATCTGTATATACTTGCCTTAGATAATTGATATTCACTCATTAAATCTTTAATTAAAGTGCCTTTTTTTCGCTTTTCTATTAATTCATTTATTTTAACATGAGATAATTTTTTCTTTTTTCCAAATATTGTGCCATTCTCCATAGCTTTTTTAATGCCATCAACTTGCCTTTCGCTTCTAAGCTCAGTTTCAAATTGAGATATTGCGCCAAGCATATTGAATAATAGTCTACCAGTTGCATTAGTAGTATCGATATTTTGGTCTAAAACTTGCAAACTTACTTCTTTTCCCGCTAGAATTTCTGCGAGCTGGCATAGATGTAAGGTAGATCTAGCTAATCTATCTAATTTAGTGATAACTAATGTGTCGCCATCTCTTATATAATCTAGGCAAGCTTTTAATTGTGGTCTATTATATTCAATAGCACTCTTTTTTTCTTGATAGATTTTTTTACAATGTTTTAATTTGTCTAGTTGGACTTCTAAAGATTGACCAACTGAACTTACTCTTGCGTATCCTACTAGTGTCACGTTTCATTAAACTTAAGACTATATGAGAATTGCATATTAAGACACTTTATGAGACATGTCAATCAAAGGTTTTCTCATAACGTACTTTTCGTCTCAAAATGTATACTTTTTGAGAATTTATTTGAGTAGTAAAATAATAAAAGTTTTAGAAAGTTAAAAATAGGCACTTGATAATGATTAAACACAGTGTTACTATAGTGTAACAGATTTATATAAAAAAGAAAATGCCAACAAAAAACCCAAGGATCAATATAACAGCAAATGAAAAGCTATTAACAAATATAACATTCATTGCTGAGCAAGAAAAAAAAACGGTATCAATGCTAGCAAAGGAGCTTATAGAAGAAGCTCTTGAAAAGAGGGAAGACTTATATCTATCTTCAATAGCTCTATCAAGAGAAGAGGGAGATTTTAAAAGAATCTCTCATGAAGAAACATGGAAGTAAAATATCGAATTGAATATATAAAAGATGTTGTAGCGGACGATATACCATTAATCCCAAGCAACGTTAGAGCAATTATAAAAAGAGCAATTGAATCAAGATTAGTGTCAGACCCACTAAATTTTGGTAAGCCCTTGAGATATAGTTGGAAAGGACATAAAAGCCTTAGGGTAAGGGATTACAGAATAGTCTATAGAATCATTGAACCAGAAAAAGTTGTCCTAGTTGTGGCGATTAAGCACAGGAAAAATGCGGCATTGCTAAGCAAATATAGCGTCAAAGAAGAAATGTATATACACAGATAATTCAGCCATATCAGCGGCTTTGGAATAAGCCTTGGTTTTTCGATTGTATCTCTTGATAAAGTCTCTGAGAGAGCT
>NZ_JAJBJD010000162.1 GCF_021811875.1 Candidatus Bandiella numerosa
GGATATCTATGTCTGTTTGGTGTGCCCTTCATCTTTTTTGATATTTATTTTTTTAAATCCTACAATTTTATAATCTTTTATTCAATATCAGAATTTTATTCTATTTTTAACTTGACTGTGCCATTTTGCCTCCTCTTTCGTATGTACTTATCTTTTCATTCTATCATATATGTTTCTTTCTGCCTATTATGCAATGGTCTTTTAGGGGAAATATTTAAAGGTCAACTACTCAAATAAAGGATGTAAAATAGCTAATGATTTGTAAAAAAAAGATAAAAAATTTTAAATAAGCAAATGAGTTTATGCATATAATATTTAAAAAAGTATATAGAGGTATTAAAAAGTCGTTGACTTCGTGCTTAAAAGGTTTATAAATATTTCTACCAAATCATAGTATTTGCATAGTATTTGAAATAGTGAATATAGAATTTATAAGACGGTGGTAAACTATTTCAGGTTTACTACTTGAATAGTCAAACTTGAGAGTTTGATCCTAGCTCAGAGTGAACGCTAGTGGCGTGCTTAACACATGCAAGTCGAACGGACAATATTTGTGCTTGCACAAATAAAGTTAGTGGCAAACGGGTGAGTAATACATGGGAATTTTCCTTGTAGTATGGAATAACTATTGGAAACAATAGCTAATACTGTATATTGCCGAGAGGTGAAAGATTTATCGCTACAAGATAAGCCCATGCAAGATTAGCTAGTTGGTAAGGTAATGGCTTACCAAGGCAACGATCTTTAGCTGGTTTGAGAGAATGATCAGCCACACTGGAACTTAGACACGGTCCAGACTCCTACGGGAGGCAGCAGTGAGGAATATTGGACAATGGGCGAAAGCCTGATCCAGCGACGTCACGTGAATGATGAAGACCTTAGGGTTGTAAAATTCTTTTAGTGGAAAAGATAATGACGGTATCCACAGAAAAAGTCCCGGCTAACTTCGTGCCAGCAGCCGCGGTAATACGAAGGGGGCAAGCGTTACTCGAAATTATTGGGCGTAAAGCGTGCGTAGGCGGCTTTATAAGTTGGAAGTGAAAGCCTTTGGCTCAACCAAAGAATTGCTTACAAAACTGTAGAGCTAGAGTATTAGAGAGGATAGAAGAATTTCTGATGTAGGGGTGAAATCCGTAGATATCAGAAAGAATATCGAAGGCGAAAGCATCTGTCTGGCTAAATACTGACGCTGTTGCACGAAAGCGTGGGGAGCAAACAGGATTAGATACCCTGGTAGTCCACGCAGTAAACGATGAGTGCTAGATGTTAGAACTATGTTTTAGCGTCGAAGCTAACGCATTAAGCACTCCGCCTGGGAACTACGATCGCAAGGTTAAAACTCAAAGGAATTGACGGGGACCCGCACAAGCGGTGGAACATGTGGTTTAATTCGATGCTACGCGAAAAACCTTACCAAGTCTTGACATGTTAGTCGTATAGCTAAGAAACTAGCTAGTCAGTTCGGCTGGACTATCACAGGTGTTGCATGGCTGTCGTCAGCTCGTGTCGTGAGATGTTGGGTTAAGTCCCGCAACGAGCGCAACCCTTATCTTTAATTGCCAACAGGTTATGCTGGGAACTTTAAAGAAACTGCCAATGGAGAATTGGAGGAAGGTGAGGATGACGTCAAGTCAGCATGGCCCTTATGACTTGGGCTACACACGTGTTACAATGGTAGTTACAATATGATGCAATAGGGCGACCTGGAGCAAATCTAAAAAACCTACCTCAGTTCGGATTGCACCCTGCAACTCGGGTGCATGAAGTTGGAATCGCTAGTAATCGCAGATCAGCACGCTGCGGTGAATACGTTCCCGGGTCTTGTACACACTGCCCGTCAAGCCATGGAAGTTAAATTTTCCTTAAGTAAATGAGCTAACTGCAAAGAGGCAGTTTACCAAGGAGAATTTGATGACTGGGGTTAAGTCGTAACAAGGTAGCCGTAGGGGAACCTGCGGCTGGATTACCTCCTAAAAGACAAATTAGATAACTTTAAGTTATCAACAATATACTTACTATTATACCACCGTCTTGTAAATTCTATATGCACAGTCCAGTTAAATGTTTATCCCCTGATGAGTCATTAAAGATTTTAAATTTGATCGTTGATTTTTTATTTAAAATAAGTGGTGATAAATTTATTGCATGAAAGGGCACCGTCAAGTTAATGGAAATATGGCCGCAACACAACCCTGACCCTTAAATTTTAGGCAGCAGCTATCGGCACAGTCAAGTTAAAAATAGAATAAAATTCTGATATTGAATAAAAGATTATAAAATTGTAGGATTTAAAAAAATAAATATCAAAAAAGATGAAGGGCACACCAAACAGACATAGATATCCA
>NZ_JAJBJD010000163.1 GCF_021811875.1 Candidatus Bandiella numerosa
CTGATACTACCTCGCCTTTTTCTTTTTTTCTTACTATTATTTCAAAATCCATTTGATACCTGTATTGTTTTAGGTCAAAGGTTAGCACTTTTCCTATTTATACGCTATCTAATATTTATGCTTCCTTATATGAATCTAATTTTTTAAATCCATTTATTGCATATCTTCCTTGCTTTGCATTTATGCAACGGCCTTTTTATTATTTGACAATATGTCTATTGCATTTCTAATTTGATTTGCAATTTTATCAGATCTTTACATGAATTTTCTCGTTAATTTAGTTAATAAAAGCTATAAAAAAAAATATTTAGTGATATAATCCAGTTCTTATTTTAAATATTACGCAATTATGCAAAGTAAATTACTGAAGAGTAATAACCTCCAAGTTAAAGTATCGGAAAACGAAGCAAGGCGTGCTGTAGAGACAATATTGAAATGGATAGGTGAAGATCCAAATAGAGATGGTTTGATTGACACTCCAAAAAGAGTTGTTGAAAGTTTTAAAGAGCATTTTTCAGGTTATTTAGAAAATCCAAGTCATGTTTTGCAAAAGACGTTTACAGAAATTTCTGGGTATCAAGATATGGTTCTTTTGAAGGGTATAAAATTATATTCTCATTGTGAGCATCATATGGCTCCTATTAAAGGTGTTGCCCATATAGCATATTACCCAAACACTAAAGTTGTCGGTATTAGTAAACTAGCAAGGGTGGTTGAAATTTATTCTAAGCGCCTTCAAATTCAAGAAAGGCTTACATCTGAAATTGCTAATACTATCAATTTTACCCTTAAACCCAAAGGTGTTGCAGTTATGATTGAAGCAAGCCATAGCTGTATAAACAACAGAGGTACTAACCAAAAAGATGCAAAAATGAAGACGCATACGCTGATAGGCTGTTTTAGGAATGATGCAGAAATTAGTAGAAGGTTTTTTCAATTAATAATGTAGCATTTTATAAGCATATTGTTTTGACCCTATCAAACAAAGTCGTTCTAGTTGTTGAATTTAAAATCAGTAATTTCAAATAAAGTATTTTTATGTTATTCGTATTCTTTTGTCTTTATTTAAATTATGAAAAATTGGTTTAGTAAATTAAGGAGTGGATTAAGCAAAACGTCTGCAAATTTAGGCACAAATATTAAAAAAGCTTTTGCTTTAAATAGACCTAATAAAGAAATATTAGATGATATAGAAGAAATATTGATATCAAGTGATCTTGGAGTGCAATTCTCTGGAGAAGTTATTGAAAAGATATCAAAAAAGAGCTTTAATACTAATATAACAAAGCAAATGGTTATTGATTGTGTTGTTGAAGATATAGAATCTATATTGAAACCTTACGCAAAGGAGTTAACTATACCAAATTCAGATTTACCTTATACAATAGTTTTTTCGGGAATTAATGGTAGTGGTAAAACTACTTCATTAGGTAAAATAGCGCATAAATTACAAAGAGATGGTTATAAAGTATTGATTGCAGCATGTGATAGCTTTAGGGCATCTGCAACTGAACAGTTGGAAATTTGGGCAAAAAGGTCTAATTGTGAAATTATAACAGGGGAGTATAAATCTGACCCTGCGAGCATTGCTTATAAAGCTTTAATTAAGGCAAGGAAGGAAAATTTTGATGTGCTTTTGATCGATACGGCAGGGAGGATGCACAACAAAATTGATTTGATGAATGAATTGCAAAAAATAAACAAAGTTCTGAAAAAAAATGATAAAACTTTTCCTCAATTAAATTTACTTGTGATTGATGCTACTATTGGGCAAATTGCAATTAAGCAGGTTGAAAATTTTAAAGATATAGTTGATATCAATGGTATTATTTTAACAAAGCTAGATGGTACCTCCAAAGCTGGTGTTATAGTGCCTATTACTCAAAAATTTAAATTGCCAATTTACCTTGTTGGGGTAGGGGAGGGAGTTGAAGATTTAAATACATTTTCTGCAAAGGATTTTGCAGAAGCTCTATTGTCTGGCTAATGTAGATATTTTGATTTTTTATTGCCACTAAATAATTGTTTATTATTAATAATCAATTTCTCTCCTGCGCTTAAGCCAAGTTCGAATAACTCAATTTTATCTTTTTTACTTAAATCGTCCAACCAATCATATTTAGATGTATCAATATTAACCGATATATCTGCATAACTTTCTTGTTCCAATGAAAGACTATAATAGGTTATCCAACTACTTCTATATAAAGGCCGTTGCATAAATGCAAAGCAAGGAAGATATGCAATAAATGGATTTAAAAAATTAGATTCATATAAAGAAGAACGATAAGTTTGGTATAAAAGCTGATAGAATAATAGGAATTCAAG
>NZ_JAJBJD010000041.1 GCF_021811875.1 Candidatus Bandiella numerosa
TTTGCACCCTATACAATTTTGCACCTACATTTAGTTATTTCTAACTAATATAGTGGTGCACTTTTCCGTGCCTATTTTCTTATTTTTATAAGCACTTACTGGTGCACTATTGCATGCTTATTTACACCTGGTATTATGAAATTAATTAACAATATTAAAGAACGTGATATACATAATATTTTTATTTATCAAGGAGATGCTAGGGAATTATTAAATCAAGTCCCTGATAAATTTTTTAATAATATTTATATCTTATTCCCTGACCCATGGCCAAAAAATAGGCATCACAAACACAGATTAATTAATAAAAATTTTCTTCAATATTTATTAAATAAATTTTCTTCACACTTATTCATAGTTACTGATCATTCAAATTATGCAGAAAGTATTTTATATGATATTTTACAAAATGATGAACTTAGATTAGGTAAAATAAAAATATCAAATAAAATTTTTTACAAGACAAATTTTGAAAAAAAAGCGTTGCAAAAATCTAACAATATCTTTAATTTCGCTTTATCTCATAAAAAATAATATAATGTTACAAAGAGAAACAATTTTTGCTTTATCCACATGCTATGGAAAATCTGGAATCGCTATTATCAAAATATCTGGACCTAATGCTCTTTTAGTACTTAAGGATCTTAATTTTAAAAAAAATTTATTAGAAAGAGTTGCCACATTAGGAAAGATATATAAGAAAAATTTAGAGCTTATAGATGAAGTAATTGCTATTTACTTTCCTAAAAATCGTAGTTATACGGGAGAAAATACAGTTGAATTACAAATACATGGAGGAATCGCTATTATAAATTCCATCTTTGATGAATTAAACTCTTTAGACTATTTACGCTTAGCTACTAATGGCGAATTCACTAGGGTAGCATTAGAAAATAATAAAATATCATTAAATAAGGCAGAGTCTTTGATTGATCTTATTAATTCAGAATCTGAATATCAAAGAAAAGTTGCCATAAGAAATTATAATGGGGCATTAGAGGATATTTATTCCACTTGGAGAAATGACATGGTTGAATTACTATCTATATCAGAGGCATATATAGATTTCCCAGATGACCTTTTAGATGAAGCTGAGCTCGCAAAACTAAATAAAAGGATAAAAAAATTACAAAGCGAATTTGAAAATAATATTAAATTTTTTAGTTCCGCCAATAAATTAATGAATGGAATTAATATTTGTATTGCTGGGGCCACTAATGTAGGAAAATCAAGTTTGATGAATTTTTTATCTAAAAGTGACACTTCAATAATTTCAAACATTAAGGGGACAACAAGAGATGTTGTTAAAACTAAAATAGAAATAGCAGGAATCCCAATTATATTGCATGATACAGCTGGCATAAGAGCAACCTCGAATAAAATTGAAAATATGGGGATAGAAAAGGGAAAAAATGTAATGAAAAATTCTGATATAATAATCTTTATGTTTGATGCAAACAATTTACTAAACTTAAATATATTAATTGAATCAAAAAAATGGTTAGATACTACTGTCAAAATTTTAGTGTATGTAAATAAAATTGACTTATTGAGCGATTATCAATTTTTAAAAGCAAAACTTATAAAGCAATTAGAAAAAATTAATTTAAAATATGAAGCTCTACTTTTTTTATCTTTAAAATCTAATAAATACGATGCCGCCATATTACAAAGTATAGAAGGAATTTTAAATAATTTTATGCCCTCCTCAGATGCAAATTTAATTACTAACATTAGACATCAAAATAAATTGAGAAATTGTAATAATTACCTCAATAATGCCTTAAATACAGATACTTTAGAATTAAAAACAGAAGAATTAAGGGCTTGTGCAAAAGAATTAGGTTTATTGTTAGGTGATATTAATACAGAAGAAGTGCTGGATAAAATTTTTAGTAGCTTTTGTATTGGAAAATGATATAAGTTGATTGTTTCACGTGAAACATAATATAAATTATGCAAAAAAACTACGACGTAATTATTATTGGAGGTGGCCATGCAGGTATCGAAGCTGCCACTGCAGCCTGCAGAATAGGAGCAAAAACCTGTTTAATTACAAAATCACAAGATGATTTAGGCGAACTTTCGTGCAATCCGTCTATTGGCGGCGTCGCTAAAGGTATTATAGTGCGAGAAATTGATGCTCTAGATGGAATAATGAGCAAAGTTATTGATAAATCTGGAATACATTTTAAAGTATTAAATAAAAGTAAAGGTCCTGCAGTATGGGGACCTAGAGCCCAAGCAGATAGAGAGTTATATAAAGAAAATATACAAAACATCTTGTTTAATTATAAAAATTTAGATGTAGTATATGATGTTGTTGATGATATTATTATTTTAAATGGCAAAGCATCTGGTGTAATTTGTGGCAAAGTTAAAATAATATCCAATTCTGTAGTTATTACATCAGGAACATTCTTAAATGGCGTAATTCACATAGGATCAATTAAATATAATGCAGGAAGATTTGGCGAAGAATCTGTTACTATATTAGCTGAAAAATTAAAATCCTATAAATTTAATATCGGCAGATTGAAAACAGGCACGCCTCCTAGAATATTAAAACAATCAATTAATTGGGAAATTTTAGAAAAACAACTGGGAGATGAAACGCCACAACCATTCTCAGATCTTACGGAAAGTATATCACAAAACCAAATACCGTGCTATATAACATATACAAACGAAAATACCCATAAAATAATTGAAAATAACCTTGCGCAGTCAGCAATTTATTCTGGCAATATTACCTCTATTGGCCCTAGATACTGTCCATCTATAGAAGATAAAGTAGTGAGATTTAGAGATAAAATACGTCATCAAATATTTTTAGAACCTGAAGGTCTACGAAGTGATTTAATATATCCAAATGGAATATCTACATCATTGCCACAAAATATTCAGGAGGAATTCGTTAGATCAATATCTGGACTTGAAGAAGCAAAATTTATAAGATACGGATATGCCATTGAATATGATTTCATAGATCCAAGAGAATTAGAAGAGACCTTAGAAAGTAAAAAAATCAAAAATTTGTTTTTTGCGGGGCAAATTAATGGAACAACTGGATATGAAGAAGCTGCAGGACAAGGTCTCATTGCAGGTGCCAATGCAGCCTTAAAATTACAAAATAAAAAATTTGTTTTATCAAGAAGTGATTCATATATAGGGGTGATGATTAATGATTTAGTAAATTTTGGTACTAAGGAGCCATATAGAATGATGACTTCAAGAGCAGAGTATAGAATTAAACTGAGAAGTGATAACGCATCAGAAAGGTTAACAGCAATAGGTAACCAGTATGGGTTGATAACTACTGAAAAGTTGAAAAATTACAATGACATCATAGAGCAAAAAAATCAAATTTATCATTTTTTAAAAACAAAAAGTATAATCGAAGGGTATAATAACTTCGACAACTTGCAATCTATAGGCATTTTAGATATTAAGCAGATAAAAAAACTTTTCCCAGAAATCATTGACACAGATGATAGAATCCTAATAAATATTTTTGCCGAAAATTTATATAAAGATTATGAAAAAAGACTCGCTAAAGATATTGAAATTTTACAAAATGATAAAAAAATAACTATACCAAATAATATTAATTATAATGGCATAACTGGTCTTTCTAATGAAATAAAAACAAAACTAGAAAATTCCTCTCCAAAAACAATTGCAGATATAAGAAGAATTCAGGGCATGACTCCATCTGCATTAATTACAATAATAATACATATTAAGAAACTAAAAAATTAATGAAGAATAGTTGCAAAATAATATCTATAATTAATCAAAAGGGTGGCGTAGGAAAAACTACAACTTCAATAAATCTGGCAACAGCATTAAGCCTATACCAAAAAAATATTCTGCTGATTGACCTGGATCCACAGGGCAATTTGAGCACAGGAATGGGTGTAGAAAATTCAAATAGAGTGCAAAACATTTACAACTTATTGTTAGACGACTCTAACATTGAAAATGTAATAAAAAATACCTTGCTGCCCAATATTGACATCATACCATCTAATCAAGACCTGTCGGCATTTGATACAGAAGTTTCAAACTTAGAAAATAAAGAGCACATATTAAATAAGAAGCTACAACAAATAAATAAAACCTTCCCAAAATACGATTATATCTTTATAGATTGCGCCCCATCATTAAGTCTACTTACAGTTAATGCTTTAACCGCCTCAGATTCAGTATTGATACCACTACAGTGCGAATTTTTTGCACTTGAGGGGATTGCCAACATAATTAAGATTATAAATTATATTAGATCAATTTTAAATCCTAAATTAATCGTTGAAGGTATATTATTAACAATGTACGACAGAAGAAACAGGCTTTGTAAAGAGATTGTTGCTGATGTGAGAAAAAATTTTGGCAACATAGTATATGAACAGGCGATCCCCAGAAATATAAAATTGTCAGAAGCCACATCTCATGGTAAACCAATCATGCTTTATGATAGTAGATGCTCTGGATCAATTTCATATATACTTTTGGCACAAGAAATTTTAGAAAAACATTTATAAGATTATGATAGATAATAATAAATTTAAAGCTTTAGGTAAGGGACTTTCTTCATTGATTCCAAATAAATTGGACCTTAATATTTCAAATTTTCAATCAGACTATTTTGTTGAAATTCCTATTGATAAAATTGCTGAGAACGGCAATCAACCTAGAAAAAATTTCAACGAAGAAGATATTTTAGAATTAGCAGAATCAATAAAATTATATGGGGTACTGCAACCAATTTTAGTTAAAAAATTTGAAAATGATAGTTACCAAATTATTGCGGGCGAGAGGAGATGGAGGGCATCAAAGTTGGCAAATTTAAAGTTTGTTCCGGCAATAATAAAGAATACAATTGATAGGCAAAATGTTGAAATATCATTAATAGAAAATATTCAAAGGGAAGATTTAAATCCTCTTGAAGAAGCAAATATATACAAAATATTAATTGATGAACAAGGCTATACTCAAGAAATTTTAGCCGAGAAAATTGGCAAAAGTAGAAGCTATGTTGCAAATTTAGTTAGATTATTAAAATTACCAGATAAATTTAAAAAATTAATATTTGAGGATAAACTATCTGCAGGACATGCAAGATTATTACTTAATAATGAAAATCCAGATGAACTAGTTAAAATTATACAAAAAAACAATTTAAGCGTCAGACAAACCGAAAATATAATAAAAAACAAGAATAAAATAAATTATAATAAATTTGGTAAAGATGGTGACGTATTAAATTTAGAAAGAAAAATTAGCAAAGCATTAAATTTAAAAACCAAAATTAATTTAGGAAAAAAAGAAAATAGCATCGTTATTAAATTTAACAATATGGATGAGTTTGATTATTTAATCGCAATGCTATGTAAAAATAACGAATTAACAATATAATTATAAAATCATGGAAAAAATACCTGTTAAAAAATTTGCTGAGTCTGAAATTGTTGATATTGCAAGTGCATCCACAGCAAAATCATTTTCTATTGTAGATATGTTTATACAAGCAGATTTATTTGTACAAACGATAATGCTGATTTTAGTGTTAATGTCTATATATTCCTGGGCAATTGCACTAGAAAAAATATTTTTACTAAAATCTATTACTAAAGAATACAACATATTCAATAAATTGTTAATGGAAAATAATTACGATATAAGTTTAATTGAACAAAGGCATTTTACCACAATAAAAAAATTAAACATATTTGGTGAAATAATTATTACAGTCTATCATAAAATCTGTTCAATTAAAAAAGATACCCTTGAAATAAACAAAGAAGAACTTCTAGGGAGTATAGAATTAAAAATTTATGATGTGAACAATAGAATTGAAGATAAGCTATATATATTAGGAACTATATCCAGCTCAGCCCCTTTCATAGGATTACTTGGCACAGTTTGGGGTATAATGCATAGTTTTCAATCAATTGTATTTTTAAAAAATGCTAGCATCTCAGCAGTTGCGCCTGGGATTGCAGAAGCTCTATTGGCTACAGCTTTAGGATTAATTGTGGCTATCCCTGCGTTAATTTTTAATAATAAATTTTATAGTAGTATTGAAAGCTTAAATATTAAATTTCGCAAATCCTTTATAAAATTAATTAGCAAAATTTAAATAAATGTTTGATGAATAAAATAATGTACAATTTTTTAAACCCTCGATCATTAAGACATAAAAATAAAATTAAATCTGAAATTAACGTTACCCCATTCGTTGATGTTATGCTAGTTTTATTGATAATTTTCATGCTTACATCTCATATAATTAATACAGGTACAGATATTGAATTACCCAAATCCTCCGAAAATTTTTCAAAAAAGGATGATTATTTAAATATCAGCGTTGATAAAAATTCAAATATTTATATTCAAGAAACAAAAATTGAAAAAGTGGAGTTAATTAATAAAATCAAAGCTATATTAGCTGAAAAACCAGAAATTCAAATTATGATATATGGCGATCAATCAACTCATTACGGCGATATGATATATGTTTTTAGTACTCTAAGGGAAGCATCGATTGACAATGTCACTTTAGTAACTGAGGAATAGATTAATTAATAATGAGCAAAGGTTATTTACTATCTATATTATTCCACTTAGCAGTCTTTTTACTGCTTATTATTAATATTAATATTTTAAAACCTCCTAAAAAATTAACTTATCAAAAATTTTCAATTCATATAGGTCCCGTAAAAAAAGAGCCTTCTACAAATCTACCTAAAGATAGCCCTGAAAAGAAAATAACTAAAGAGATACCGGAAATTCCTCAGAAAAAGGAAATAGTACAACCTGCGAATTCTAAAACTCCAGAAAAGAAAATAACTAAAGAGGTGCCGGAAAAAGAAGATAAAAAAAAGCCAGTAATTAAGAAAAATAATGCAATAAAAGAAATAGTTAAAGAACCACCAGCTATAGAAAAAAAGAAAGTTAATAAAAAAGAATTGCAAAAAACTAATACTCAAAAATTGCAGCAAGAAAAGAAGCAAAAAATTCCAAAGAAAGATGCTATAGACACAAAAAAATTACCTGACTTAACAAAAGAGAAAAAAGTTGCAAAGCAAGAACCTGTAAAAGACATATTTTCCAATGTAGCAGACAATAGTGAGCCAGTTAATTTAAATAATACATATGCTGTTTTAGATGAAAATGACCGTTTAAGGATTCAAGAACAATTACAGAAACATTGGAATTCTACACCATGCTTGGAGGGCATGCAAACTGAAGTTGAAATCATATTAGATGGAAATTGCAATATCATACATAGAGCTCTTAAAAACGCTTATACATCATCAGCACAACTCAGAGCTTGTGCTGAAAGCGCGCTTAAATCTACTCAAAAAATTGATAAAATAGAACTAGATGAGGCTAAAAGTTGTAAAAAGTATAATCAAGAACTCATCAAGATTTACTTTAATAAATAGGAGAAATTAAACTACTTTGTTCATGAGGAATGAAAAAAATAGTATTCAGAAGAATTGATATTTGGCAAAGCAAGTGCTCCTGACTTCATGCACTTTGAGAGAAGTGTATAGAGGTAGGTGAGGAAAAAGGAGGAGAAAATTTTAAAGTCGCTGAGTAGTGCCTAAGCTAAATATTAGTTGACATTATATTATTTACTGGTAACA
>NZ_JAJBJD010000164.1 GCF_021811875.1 Candidatus Bandiella numerosa
GATACTACCTCGCCTTTTTCTTTTTTTCTTACTATTATTTCAAAATCCATTTGATACCTGTATTGTTTTAGGTCAAAGGTTAGCACTTTTCCTATTTATACGCTATCTAATATTTATGCTTCCTTTAGAAGAATCAAAAGATGCATAAGAGAATTATTTAAAATACAAAAATTAGAATCTTAAAAAACAGAGGGAGTAATTATTTACAATAGTATAAATTTATGAAATTCTTTTGGTTGATTTACTAGCGTTGAAATTTAGTTTAGCAGCATTTACAGCTTGAGACATACCATGCGAACAAAGTTGTTTTAAGATATATGTGGACGGCTAAGCAAGATAGATAAAATACAGTTAGTGGACTGAACTATATAAAGTTTAACCTGAACACTGCACTGCCAATTTAATAATCAAAATCTGTATTGAAGTAATTCAAATAATCTGTATTATATGTACTTGTTTAGCCTAAATTTAACTAGCTATTGTGATTTTATGTAAAAATATCTCCATGGATTATGGGGGCAAAAAACTTTTTAACGATGTGAGTTTTGCTTTGAAGTCAAATAACAGATATGGTCTAATTGGAGCGAATGGATCAGGAAAATCAACATTAATTAGATTAATACAAGGAGAGGAAGAATTAACTTCAGGTGATATAATTATTAATGACTTACTGAAAGTTAGTGCTTTGAGCCAGGATCAATTTAAATATGAAAATGATAGAATCGTGGATATTGTTATTCAGGGCAATAAAGTTTTGTGGAATGCAATGAAAGAGCAAACGGCATTAAGTAATAAAATTGATGTTAGTGACGAAGAAGGTTATAGAATTGCGGAGTTAGAATCTGTTATATATGAAAATGATGGTTATAGTGCGGAATCAAATGCTGAGATAATTTTACAAGGTCTTGGAATTGAAGAAAAAGATTTTAAAGAGCCACTTAAAAAGTTATCAGGTGGTTATAAAATTAGGGTTTTGCTTGCCCAATGTTTGTTTTCAGATCCTGATATATTGTTGCTAGATGAACCGACAAATCACTTAGATATCTTATCAACACAATGGCTAGAGGATTTTTTGAAAAAAAAATTTAAAGGACTATTATTATTAATATCTCACGATCATGATTTTTTAAATTCAACATGCAATAATATATTGGACATAGATTATCATACAATTACGTTATATTCAGGAAATTATGACTGTTTTGTTAGAGAGAAACAAGATAGAGCAGAGCAAAAAGAGGATGAAAAAGCATCAATAGAAAAGAAAATAGCTAAGGACAAAATTTTTATAGAGAAATTTAGATCCTCTGCTGCACGTTCAAAACAAGCACTTTCAAGAGAAAAAAGAGTCCAAAAAATAGATGTTCCAGAACTTAATCGCACCACAAGAATAGCTCCTAAATTTTCATTTAAGCAAAAGGAAAAATCCGGACAAGAAGTGCTGAATGTTTCAGAACTTTCACAATCCTTTAAGGAGAATAAATTATTTCAAGATTTATCTTTCAAGGTGAATAGAGGCGAAAAAATAGCCATTTTGGGTATCAATGGTATAGGAAAATCAACATTACTTAAAACAGCGCTTGAGCTTATTTCACCTACAAGTGGAAATGTTAAATGGGGATATAATACAAAATCTTCATATTTTTCACAAGATCATCACGATCTAATAAAAGGTAATATTTCAGCGATGAATTGGTTAATGCAAGCCACTAATGAATCAAATATTGGCACTATAAGAGGAGCCCTTGCCAAAATGTTGCTTACACAGGATCAAGCTGATAAATTGGTTGATGTGCTAAGTGGAGGAGAGGCAGCGAGATTGTTATTTGCAAAAATTATGCTTGAACAAGGTAATGTTTTGGTACTTGATGAACCTACAAATCACCTAGATTTAGAAAGCAGAACTGCTTTAGCCAATTCTTTGAAATCTTTTGACGGAACAATTATATTTGTGAGCCATGATAGGCACTTTATATCTACGGTTGCAAATAGAATTATTTTTATGAATAAAGAAAGGACTATAGATTTTTTTGGTAAATACAATGAATTTAGAAATAAATATAGTAAATTTTTTCAAATTTAAATAAACATCTCAACTGTTATCGCAGTTATAAGATTAAATATCGACTACTGTAAATTATGCAAAAATGTAATTTGAATCTATGTTATTGAACCAAAATAATTGGCATTGCTAAGCAAATATAGCGTCAAAGAAGAAATGTATATACACAGATAATTCAGCCATATCAGCGGCTTTGGAATAAGCCTTGGTTTTTCGATTGTATCTCTTGATAAAGTCTCTGA
>NZ_JAJBJD010000202.1 GCF_021811875.1 Candidatus Bandiella numerosa
TCTTTGAGCAGCAGGCTTAGAACTAACATAAATGTTACAGTCGTCAGCATACCTCACAAATGAGTGTTTGCGCAAGTGAAGTTCTCTATCTAGTTCATGAAGTAAAATGTTACTAAGAAGTGGTGAGAGCGGCCCACCTTGTGGCGTTCCTATGTCTCTCTTACTTGACTCACCATTTTGCATCATGCCAGCATTCAAGAACGACCTTATGAGTTTTAGCAGTTTCTTATCAGATATGGAGCGGGCAATCATAGACATTAAAATATCATGATTGACGTTATCAAAGAAAGCTTCTAGGTCAATATCCACTACCCAAGATTTGCCAGATTTCACATAAGATTTAGCTTTGGAGATAGCGCCAGAAGCAGAGCGCTTAGGTCTAAATCCATAGCTGTTATCAGAGAAATGTGGGTCAAATATAGGAGATAAGATTTGGATTATCGCTTGTTGCACCATTCTATCAATCACTGTGGGTATACCAAGTAAAAGGGTTTTACCATTTGCCTTTGGTATTTGCACTCCTCTTACAGAAGAGGGAATGTAAATGCCCGCAATAATTGAAGATTGGAGTTCTTTGATTATATCATCTAGAACAGCCTCAACCTCAGAGATAGTTCTTTTGTCGATACCAGGCGCACCTTTATTGCGTTTTACAGCTCTAAAG
>NZ_JAJBJD010000165.1 GCF_021811875.1 Candidatus Bandiella numerosa
TCCAAAGAGAGAATTTTCAAAAAGCTAAATTTATTTGGGATGAAGCTATCCAAGAGATAGCTGCTGCCTAAAATTTAAGGGTCAGGGTTGTGTTGCGGCCATATTTCCATTAACTTGACGGTGCCGCTTTTATACCAAACTTATCGTTCTTCTTTATATGAATCTAATTTTTTAAATCCATTTATTGCATATCTTCCTTGCTTTGCATTTATGCAACGGCCTTAAAATAATCTCTAATTCTCATATTGGCATTTTGTTTTTATATCTCCTGCCATCGCTAGCAGAGACATATATTATAATAAATATTATCAATAATCTAACAACTAGTGTTGCTAAAAACAATTTTTTCAGCTGATATTATAAATTCTTGGGTAATTTAAAAAAGAGAATCAAATCTTAGCTCTGGTCCATTTAGCTTTGCTTATCACAAAGAGGTTGTTCTTTTTATTTTTCTTTGCAAAATTAATAAGCCATAGAGCAATGCTTCTGCCGTAGGTGGACAACCTGGAACATATACATCCACAGGCACTATTCTATCACATCCTCTTACCACAGAATATGAATAATGATAATAACCACCGCCATTTGCGCAACTACCCATCGAAAGAACCCATCTTGGCTCAGGCATCTGATCATATACTTTCCTAAGAGCGCTGGCCATTTTATTAGTTAGTGTACCTGCTACAATCATAACATCAGATTGACGTGGACTAGGCCTAAAAAGCATCCCAAATCTATCCATGTCATATCTGCTAGACGCAGTGTGCATCATCTCAATTGCACAGCATGCAAGACCAAATGTCATTGGCCATAAAGAGCCAGTTCTAGCCCATTTTACTAAATCATCTAATTTAGCAGTAACAAAGCCCCTGTTTTTAATATCTTTTATAGCATAATTTAAAAGCTCATCTTGTTTTTGACCCGATGTAATTTTATTATGCTCATTATGTATATTTATTCCCATTCCAATGCTCCCTTTTTCCACTCATATATAAATCCTATTGTCAATGTGATAATAAACACAATCATTGACCAAAAACCAATAAGACCTATTTCCTTTAATACAATCGCCCATGGAAATAAAAACGCTATTTCTAAATCAAAAATAATAAAAAGGATAGACACTAAGTAAAATCTTACATCAAATTTTTTCTTAGCATTTCCAAAATTTTCAAAACCGCATTCATAAGTAGATAATTTTTCTTTGTAGTGATTTAACTTATTTACTACAAAAGGTAAAATTATTAATGCAAAAGCTAAGCATGAGCTTATTACTATAAAAATTAATATTGATAGGTAATTTTCTAAATATAATTGCATGTTCATATAGCTATCTTTCTTTAGGTATTTTTACAGTAAGACCATCAAATTCGTCTTGCATTATTATCTGGCAACTTAATCTTGAAGTCTTAGTTAAACCAAATGCCAAATCTAACATATCGTCCTCATCTTCTTTTTTTGGTATCACCTCCTCCAGTATATCATAAAAATTTTTATCCACAATAACATGACATGTAGCGCATGACAGAGAACCACCGCAGGCGCCCTCTATTTCATATATACCATTTTGGTGAGCAATTTCCATAACAGATAAGCCATTAGGTGCTTCTACTTCTTTAACGTCGCCATTATCATGAACAAACTTAATTTTTGGCATTACTTACTCACTTAGCGCTTTTATCTATATTTATAATCTGAGAGACGGTATCTCTTTTAATTTTTACCTTTACATCTTTTGCTATCTCAACAACTAAAATATCGCTCTCTGTCTCCACTTTAGATACGGTGGCAACCATTCCACCTGCGGTAACAATTTGGTCACCCTTTTGTAGATTATTGACCATATCTTGATGATTTTTCAGTTTTTTTTGCTGAGGGCGAATAACTAAGAAATAAAACACAACTATAATTATCAGCAATGGAGCCATACTAGTAAGCATCGAACCGGCTGAGGAGCCAGCTGATGCATCTGCTAAAACCTCTTGTATAAACATAAATAAATATATAATAAATTTTACCTATTTCTATATCATCAGTAGTACTTTTTCAATAACTATTTATGGATTAAAAGTTTATGTGCGCCGTGCATGATGTAAGAGTAGAGGGTTCAAGTCCCTCATGGGCTGATATAGAGCTGTCCATTAGCTGAGGCAAGGTTAACTTCGTGAGGAGTTGGCGGAAGGAAGCTGACGGCAAAGTAAGGCTGAGACGAACAGAAACTTGGTAGTAGGCCGTTATAACTGGGTAACCTAGCATTATCTAGAATAACCTATCTCTATGCGGAAGTGTATA
>NZ_JAJBJD010000166.1 GCF_021811875.1 Candidatus Bandiella numerosa
CTTACTCTTCTCTATACGTTCTTCTGCTTCTCTTACTAAAAATGACATTTTGCCTCCTCTTTCGTATGTACTTATCTTTTCATTCTATCATATATGTTTCTTTCTGCCTATTATGCAATGGTCTTACCTATATTATTTACTAGAGCTATAGCCAAACTTGACAGTATAAATCCAGGCACAATCTCATATAACTCAAAAATACCTCCAGCAGGCTTTAATAAATGCCATATAACGACTACAAGCCCACCTATCATTATTCCACTTAATGCCCCTACTTTTGTCATTTTCTTTGAATAAAGTGAAAATAATATAGTTGGACCAAACGCACTTCCTAAACCTGCCCATGCCAAAGATACTAGCCCCAAGATTGTATTTTTAGGATTAGATGCATACACTAGAGAAATCAATATTACCAAAAACATAACAACTCTTGTTATCAAAATTTTATTGTATTTTTCTAGTACCTTCAAAGATATCGCTTCCGTTAAGGAACAAGCTGTTGCATGCAATTGTGCTGATATAGTACTCATAATCGCTGCTAGCACTGCTGCTAAAACAACACCTGAAAGCCAACTTGGAAACAACTTATCTGCTGAAAGCAAAAATATTGTTTCAGGATTAATATCATCAATATTTTCAAATAATAACTTACCAAATAATCCTATGCAAAAAGAGCCTATTAGTGATAGAGTCATCCAACTCATACAAATATTTTTTGAAGCTCTAAGGGTTTTTGATTTTTCTATCGCCATAAATCTCACTAAAATATGTGGTTGGCCAAAATACCCTAATCCCCAGCTTAACAATGACACTACAGTAATTATATCAATACTTAAAAATGGATTACTAAGATTTAGATCAAGAGTTTTAATGCGACCAGAATCAGTAATCAAGATCGTTATTGGAACTAAGAGGAGGGCAAATAACATCAATGAACCCTGGATGACATCAATCTTATTCATGGCAATAAATCCACCTAAAGAGGTATAAAGTAAAACAACTCCCCCACTAAAAATCAAACAGTACTCATAGTCATAACTAGTATACGTTTCAATTAAGAAAGCTAATGCAACTAGCGCTGATGCAATATATATGATAAAAAATATCGCGGTCATTGTCGCAACTATAACCCTCAAAAATCCAGATTTATCGTCAAATCTATTTGATAAATAGCCTGCTATAGTTACTGAATCACCATATTTTTGGGTTTTCACTCTAATTCTCCTAGCTACAAATTGCCAGTTCAAGTATGCACCTATTATTAAACCTACTGGTAACCAAATTTCAGAAATACCATTTAAAAGCGCAGCTCCAGGCAACGCCATCATCACCCATCCACTCATATCAGCTGATCCAGCACCGAGCGCTGCTGTAATAGCATTTAATTTTCTACCACCTAATGCAAAGCCTTTAGAAGTTTTAATCTTTTTTGAATAATAAATTCCTATTACAATAATTCCTATAAAGTATAAAGCTACAATTAATATTTTCATTTAACTTTTATTTTTTTATGACTTACTGAGAAAACTAATTCACCTTATACTAAAAAGAGTTAACTAACACAATAGGATAAATTTTATGTTCAAAACAAGCCTACGTATAATTTTAATAAAAATTATACTACTTATGTGCATTGCATCATTTAATACCGTTTTATGTTTTGCCAAAATTAATTATAAAACTGATTTTACATCTGGGGAATTTGGTTATTATGTTTTTGCACAAGGCTGGTATCCAACATTTTGTTTGAGTGGCCCAAAAATGAATGCAAAAATTTAACAAAATATATGAGGCAAAATTTATCACCACATGGACTATGGCCAAGCAAAGATAATGTAAAAAAATTTTCAAATCACCCATCATACTGTATCAAAAGCACTGGTTGTGAATCCTATAGTAGTTGCTCTGTAAATTGGCGCAACATTGATGTATCTACCTTAGGAGAAATACAAACAATGATGCCAACTAATTTAATAGAGCATGAGTGGAAAAAACATGGAACCTGCAGTATTTATGATCAGGAAGGCTATCTTAAAACCATTTTAAAATTGCAAAAAAGATATAAAAGGCACCGTCAAGTTAATGGAAATATGGCCGCAACACAACCCTGACCCTTAAATTTTAGGCAGCAGCTATCTCTTGGATAGCTTCATGCCAAATAAATTTAGCTTTTTGAAAATTCTCTCTTTGGATATTAGCTGCATTAGTATATCTTCCTATATCAACTGCGAATATATTTCTTACTTTCCCCATTAATGACAGAGTTTGTTGCAATCCCCAG